>JBAQPK010000420.1:0-5999 GCA_049305715.1 Desulfuromonadaceae bacterium
CAATGAGCGCCTGGGGATAATCCTCGCAAAAAACTTCGGCGTTTCAGACGAGATGATTCAGGAAGTGGTGCGGGAACAGATTGAAAATGTCGTGTTCTCCCTGTTCACGTGGAAAAAGGGTGCATACAAATTTGAGGTTCAGACTCCGGCTGAAATGGCTGATAGTTCAAAGATGGATCCATTGCAGTTCATCCTTGACGAGGGACTGAACCCCCAGTTTCTTGCCATGGAAGGTACGGGAATACTCGATGGAAAAGGCCATGCGGTCGAGATGGACCCCGCCGGCGGTTTTTCATCCGGGAAGTCTGCGGAGTCTGCATTTGCTCCGGCTGATGGTTCAATTACATCCGACTCGTCACCTCACACGGTCCCGCACCCGGTTGTTATAATTGACGACGACGGCCCGTCGCTGCGTACCATTGCTGAAGGTCTTACGGAAAAAGGGGTTGTCGTTCATGCGCTGACCCGCAGCGAAGAGGCACTGATCAAGGTGGATGCCCTGCACAGAGGTGGCGAGCGCCCGGCGGTCCTGATTGATCTTATTATGCCGAAGATGGACGGGTCAGGCGTGCTGGGGGGGATTGAGCTCCTTGAACTCCTGCATAATAACTTTAAAGACCTGCAGCTGATCGTCATGACCGACTATCATCATGAGGACGCTGAGAATAAAATCCGTGATCTCGGATACCCTTGCATTTACAAGCCCCGGCGGGTCGAAATCGGTACTCCTGCCATTATCGGCCAGTTTCTTACCTTGATTATGCATGTCATCCGCCACTCATCTGACAGCATATCTGCCGGTGAGTTGCAGAACCGGTTCAATCTTGGTGATGAGCTTCGAAATGAAATGGGAGATGATGATGACATGCCGTGTGCCGGTGAATCTGTTCAGCAGAGTGGCGGACTTTCCCTGTTGCGCGGAATGCTCGAAGAGCTGAATAATCCGGATTTGCAAGGCGGCGCGCTGTTGCTGGTATTACGTTTCGCTTCCGAATTCGTAAACAGGGCCATCCTGTTTACGCTCAATGACCAGGTAATTTCCGGTTTCGGACAATTCGGCATCAACGGCGGATCAATCAGCGGCGATGAACGGGTACGGGCGATACATTTTCCCCAGGGATCCGGTTCAATGTTCGACGAACCGCTCCGGACCGGCCAACCATGCACATTCTCTCCAAGTTTTACTCAGCTTGATACCTATATCTTTGAACAATTAGGAGGCGGCACCCCCGCCGAGATTTTTATCGGTCCGCTGATCAGCCGGTCCCGTGTCATCGGATTTCTTTATGGTGACAACCTTCCCGGCAAAAAACCAGTTGGTGATGTCGAGCCGCTGGTTATTTTTCTGGCGCAGGCGGGAATTTCAATGGAGAAAACATTACTGGAGCGCCAGCTGAATGAGAGGAGCACCCCGTGAGTACCAGGACCATTCTGATTGCCGACGACTCCGCGTCCATGCGTGCCATGCTGATCGCCATTGTTGAGACTCTCGGCGACTTTCATATGGTTGAGGCTTCCAGCGGTTTTGAGGCGCTGCGGCTTCTGCCGCGCGATCATGTCGATCTAATTCTGACCGATATAAATATGCCGGATATCAACGGACTTGAATTGATCCGCTATCTTCGTGCAAACCCGAATTACAAAAACATTCCCGTTTTCATCATTTCAACTGAAGGGAGTGCAAAGGATATTGAGAAAGGTACGCAGCTCGGAGCCGATGAATATCTGGTCAAGCCCTTCGCCCCTGCAACTCTCCAGCAGTTGATCAACAAGTATTTGAACAAAACACCATGACGGCTGCTGAACAGAACACCACACATACGAAAGCAATTCAGGATTTCCTGGCTGAAGCGGAGGAAATTGTCGAGCAGCTCGGCTCTGAATTGGCAGATCTCTCCGATATGGCGGATAGTGGTGAACTGAATCCCGATGTTCTGAACTCCATTTTTCGGGGAGCTCATTCCCTGAAGGGGTTGGCCGGGATGTTCTGCTTCAGTGATGTCGCGGAACTTGCGCATAACATGGAGAATCTGCTTGACTGGCTGAGGCTCGGCAAACTGGATCTTACGCAGCAACTTATGGCCGTTTTATTTGATACCCATGAGTTGCTCGGCACCCTTGTCCGTCTGCTGGCCATGGGCGACAATACAGACATGGCGCGGGAAATCGCGACGTGTGTCACCAGGATAAATGCCTGTCTTGCCATACCGGAACAGCAGAGCGGTGTGTCGCCCCTGGAAGCTATTGGACTGCCCGCACATGTACGTGCTGCTCTGACCGAATACGAAGAGCATCGCCTTACGGACAATCTGGCCAAAGGCCGCACTATCTTCAATGTCCACACATCCTTCGACCTGGCAACATTTGACACCGAATTGACAGCTGTCACGGAGATACTGAAGGGATACGGAGAGGTCATCAGCACCTTGCCGAGTGTCGGAGTGCACCTTGAGACAGCTATCGATTTTGAAATCATCTTCGGCTCCAAGGGTTCTCTCAAGGAGCTAAAAGCAGCTGTTGAGCGGAATTGCGTCACGGTTACACAGCTCGGTCCCTGCATGGCTCCGGAAGAGCCGACTGCTCTTCCCGAATTTTATTCCACCGATACGGGCAGAGCCTGTGTTGAAACCGGACAACCGGCGGTCGCGGTAGCCGGCGCATCGCGGGAAACGTCCGTCGTCCCGGCGCCGGCATCTCCTCCCGCGCCTGATGACGCTGTTCCCAGTGCCAAAAGTATCAGCAGGACCGTACGGGTTGATATCGGTAAACTTGATGAACTGATGAATATCGTCGGTGAACTCGTCCTCGCCAACTCGACCATTGCCGGTGTTGCCGACAGAATGCACAATGAAGGATTTTCGCGCATGGCCATTGAACTGGGCAAGGCTGCGAAAGGGCTTGAGCGCAAACTGTCCGATCTTCAGAAGGGGGTCATGGAAATCCGCATGATCCCGATCGGGCAATTATACGAGAAGATGTCCCGAATTGTGCGGAAAATATCCCGTGAACAGGGTAAACGGGTGGAACTCAAGTTTTTCGGGGCCGATACGGAACTCGACAAATTGATAGTTGAAGATATCTCCGATCCGATGATGCACATTATCCGCAATGCCATCGATCACGGTATCGAGTCCCGGGACGTGCGTACGGCACAGGGAAAGGATGAAAAGGGGACTATCCGGATATCGTCGTATCAAAAAGGTAATCACGTCGTTATTGAAATAGAAGATGACGGCAGCGGCATTGATATCGAGAAGGTAAAAAGCAAGGCGCTGCAAAAAGGATTGGTGAACGATATCAGTACGGTGTCCGATCGCGACGCACTGGATTTTATCTTTCTGCCCGGTTTTTCTACCAATGAAACCGTCAGCGAGGTTTCCGGACGGGGCGTCGGTATGGATGTTGTCAAAAACAACATCTCGGCGGTCTCCGGCATGGTGGATATTGAGACGCATAAGGGGGAGGGGAGCCGCTTTATAATCACCCTGCCGATTACGCTGGCTATTATCAAGGCCTTGATCATCAGCAGCAGCGGCAAGACCTATGCGCTGCCGATTACATCTGTCCTTGAATCGCTGCTAACGACCGGGAAGGATATTATGACGGTAGAGCGCAGAGAGGTTATACAACTGCGTGAATCAACCGTGCCGCTGCTGAGACTTGAGAGTTTTTTTGACATCCGGCGCAGTGACGAACCGCCGAAAGAATTTTACATTGTCGTAGTCGGCGCCGCTGAGAAACGTCTCGGAATTGCGGTTGACGATCTGCTCTGCCAGCAGGATATCGTGATAAAGCCGCTGGGCGAGTCATTCAAACAGCTCCGTGGCGTATCAGGTGCCGCAGACCTTGGAGACCAGCGCACGATTCTTGTTTTGGATGTCGGTGGAATAATCAATGAAGCAATGCGCTCGGGGAGCTGACATTCATGTACAAGCGCTACTTCGGCTTTAGGGAAAAACCGTTCAGCAAAACCCCCGATCCCCGGTTCCTTTTTTTGAGCCGCGGCCATGAAGAGGCGCTTGCCCGTCTTGAATTTGTCGTTGAAGAACGTGAACTCGCCGTGTTGACAGGAGAAATAGGCTGCGGCAAAACCACGCTATCGCGGGCTTTGATGGATCGTCTCGGCCCCCGCTTCCGTTTTTGCTACATCATCAATCCACGCTTGAATGCGATGGAATTCCTGCGTACCTTTGCCAGAATTCTTGACATAGAACAGCCGGCCGATGCCAAAGATACCTTGATTAATCAGATCCATACCGCCGTATACTCCCTGAATCAGCGTGATATCTGTCCTGTGCTGGTGATTGACGAGGCCCAGATGATTACCGACGCGGAAGTGTTCGATGAGATCCGGCTTCTGACCAACTTTCAGCTGGACGACCGCAATCTGCTTGGCGTTGTCATCATGGGACAGCCGGAACTGCGTCCCATGATGGCGTCCAGCCGTTTTGAGCCTCTGCGGCAAAGAATTTCGCTTCATTACCATCTGAAACCCTTGCTGCTGGATGAAATAATGGAATACCTTGATTTCCGGCTCGAGGCTGCGGGAGGGACTTCCGGTTTATTTACGCCGGATGCCGTACAGCGCATTCATGAACTGAGCGGCGGGGTGCCACGCAAAATCAATTCCATGGCAACCAATGCCCTGCTGGTGGCATACGGATGCGATGCCGCCTTGATTGATTCGGGCATAATCAACGAAATAAAAGATGAATTGATGATGTAGGACGGGTATGGATCTCGCAAAAATCAGAAAAAAATCTTTACTGATGCGCAAAGATCTCGAAGACGAGCGGTCCATCGCCCCCTCATCTTCGCCAGAGCTGGTTCATGACGCGATCGAAACCGTCCCGGCTGCTCCCGTTTCCGCCAAAGCGGATTCATTGCAAAAAGAGTCTGCCTCCATGCCGTTTGTTGCATCAGCGTCCGCTCCGCCACTGATTGCACCTGTTTTTCCGGAGCGTGTTGCCGCAATGCGCACACCGCTGGAAGTTATTCTGGCGGGAAGAGCCGCTGCAGGGCGCGACGTCGAGTCGTTTCATGCCGATAACGTAAGCGATGGAGCCGTTGCCGAAGCGCCGCTCGAATTTCTCTGTTTTCGGGTTTCAGATGAAATCTATGGTATAAACATCATGGATATTAAAGAAATCATAAAACCGAGAGAAGTGACCGAAGTTCCCCGTGTGCCGCTCTTTGTTTCCGGAATTCTTTCATTGCGCGGCACGGTCATACCGATTATCGATATGCGTGTCCGGCTCGGTTTGACTCGGGAAGAGCCCACCGGAAAGGAGCGGATTGTTGTCATCAGGAACAGCGCTTCATTCAGCGGCCTGCTGGTTGATGAAGTGATTCAGGTCGTGCAGATACAGAATGGTGCCATCGAAGCGGCTCCAACAATCATGGACGGAATTGACCGGGATTTTATCAATGGACTCGGTCGTTCAGACGGACGATTGATCATTATTTTGAATCTGGAAAACATTGCTGACATCAATCTGTACTGAAAAGGGGTCGGTATGCCGAGAAAAAAAAGAATTTTGATCGTTGAAGATGAAGAAAGCCTCCTCAAACTGGAGACGATCCTTCTGACCGTCAGGGGCTTTGAAGTAATCGGCGCCGTTACCGGTAAGATGGCTATTGATAAGATCGGGGTGGAAAAGTTTGACCTCGTACTGCTGGACATCATGCTGCCTGATATCGACGGGTTTGAGGTCTGCCGACAGATCCGAAAAGACCCGCGCACCGCCGCTGTCCCGATTATCATGTTAACCGGGAAAAAAAACCAGGATGATCACGACAGGGGAGTATTATGCGGCGCTGATGCCTATATTGTCAAACCCTTCAAATCGGCCATGATTATCGATGAAATCAGCAGACTACTGGCTCTCCCCGGGAAAAGTACCTAGCATGGGGGGGGCGTTAACCCATATCCAGATGGCCTGTTTCAACCTCGGAGACAAGCTGTTTGCTGTCGATATCATGAGGATACGTGAGATTCT
>JBAQPK010000421.1:0-22069 GCA_049305715.1 Desulfuromonadaceae bacterium
ACCTGATCAAGGGGGGCTCCTGGATCTCGACCGGCAACGAGGCGACGCGGGATTCCCGTTATGCCTTCCGGCGGCATTTTTTTCAGCACGCCGGTTTCCGCTACGTGGAAAGCGCCGCCCCGGTCGTCATCCACGACGACCGGTATGAAAGTGATGCCCTGGCGGCCCAGTACTGCGATGCCCACTACGGCCCGGAACACTTCGGCGTCGCCAATTTCCCGGCGGCCTGCGCAGAAATCTGCCTGGAGCAGATGCAGGGGCGCACGAAGGGACACGCCCTCGATCTGGGGTGCGCCCTGGGGAGGTCGGCATTCGAGCTGGCGCGGGGAGGTTTTGAACGGGTGACCGGCCTGGACTTTTCCACCCGCTTTTTCCGCCTCGCCGCCCGGATGCAGGAGGAGGGCTCCCTCCGCTACGAGCTGCCGGAGGAGGGGGAAATCGTCTCGTTCCACGAAATCACGCTGGAGGAGCTGGGGCTTGACGGAGTCCGGGACCGGGTGCAGTTTTTCCAGGCCGACGCCTGCAACCTCCCCGAAAAGTTCGGCGGCTACGACCTGATCCTGGCCGCCAACCTGGTCGACCGGCTCTATTCGCCGCGCCGGTTCCTCTCCACGGTTCACGAACGGATGAATCCGGGCGGACTGCTGGTGCTGACGTCGCCCTATACCTGGCTGGAGGAGTACACCAAAAAAGAGGAGTGGCTGGGGGGATACCGCGAGGCGGGCGAGCCGGTCTGGTCGATCGACGGACTGAAGGAGGCGCTGGCGCCGCACTTCCACCTGCTGGGCGAACCGCGCGACGTGCCGTTCGTGATCCGCGAGACGAGGCGGAAGTTTCAGCATACGGTGGCGGAGCTAACGGTGTGGGCGCTGGAGGGGGAGAAATGACAACAGAACATCTCATGCCGGCCCTCTTCGTCGGGCACGGCAACCCGATGAACGCCATCGAGGAGACCGTCTACGCCGCGGCCTGGCGCGAGGCGGCCGAGTCAATCCCCCGGCCGAAGGCGATCCTCTGCATCTCGGCCCACTGGGAGACCGAGGGGACCTTCGTCACCGCAATGACCCGGCCGAAGACGATCCACGACTTCTACGGCTTTCCCGATGAACTGTACCAGGTGCAGTACCCCGCTCCCGGTTCGCCGGAACTGGCGGGGCGGATAAAGTCATTGGTCAGCTCAACTGCCGTGCGGCTGGATGACGGTTACTCCTGGGGGCTGGACCACGGCGCCTGGTCGGTGCTGCGGCGCATGTACCCCGAGGCCGACATCCCGACCGTGCAGCTCAGCCTCGACCGGACCCAGCACCCCGGATTCCACTATGATCTGGGGGGAGAGCTGGCGGCGCTGCGGAGCGAGGGGGTGCTGATCTTCGGCAGCGGCAATATCGTCCACAACCTGCGCCTGCTGCAGTGGGATGCCGGTGAGCCGTACTCCTGGGCGGCGGAGTTCGACCGGAAGGCCGCAGAGCTGATCATGTCCGGCGAACACGACCGGCTGGTAGCCTACCCGGCCCTTGGCGAGGCGGCCCGCCTCTCGATCCCGACCAACGAACATTACTTGCCGTTGCTCTATATCCTGGCCCTGCAGCAGCCGTGCGAGCCGGTTTCCTTTTTCGCGGAGGGGATGCCGCTGGGGTCCATTTCGATGCGCTCGGTCAGGATCGGATGAGTTTGGTCGCGAACGTCAACGTATACGCCTGACCGTGCCCCATGACACGTTATCTGGATCTGACCACTCCTGCCTGCACACCACTGGAAGAGGCTGAGCGGGCTGCGGCTTCGGCTTCAGCCCGGGTCGCAAAGCTGCCGAAACGGATCATGTGCAATGTTTCGGCAACCTTCACCGTTTCGAGATAAACCTTAATCCCTTTGGCTGCAAAGCGGCTGACTTGCCTGTCGATGTAGTCCTGCTTCTGGTATACCCCGGCATGGATGACGTAGCTGCCTCCAACGGGGACACTGTAGGAGCCGGGCTCGATGGTACGGGCAAGGACGAGGGCCTGCTTGAGCTTTTTGCCGGTAAAGGGTCCGAGCCTTAAGCGCAACATGTGTATTGTGGCGTCAAGGGGCGTAAGAACCGGCTTATAACCGAGCCGCCGGATTTTGGCCGTCAGGGCATTGCAGTCAGTCGTCAGCCGGCAGGTCATGGATTCCAGGACAAATTCTCCGTCTGACACCTGTCGCTTCGGCGTGAATACAGGAATCGGGGCGTCCTTGTCAGACACTTCGGGGATAGCCACCGGCTTGCTCTGCAAAGTGAAATTCAGCCCGTAAATAAACTCGCCGTCGGCACGCATTGTGATCTCCACGGGCACCGTGTCTTCCAGCCCCAGCTTTTTCAGCTGCTCGGGCGAAATCCGGGCCTTGTAGCGACCCGGTCGAACGGCCTGGATGATGTAGTAGCCGTCGAACGAACTGGACCCGCTGGCCGCCACGCCGCCGCTGTCATCCACCAGTTCCACCAAGGCATTGCCGATGCCGCGCGTCTTGCCGCCCTCCTGCAGATACACTGTGCCGTCCACCTCGCCAGTCAACACCACCGGAAATTCAATGGGTTGGACCTTGCCCGGCCGGGGCAGGATCCTCATCCCCTTGACGGTCGGGAGCCATTGCGGGTCCTCCAGGGTAGACGTGTCAAGGGCTATGTCTGCATACTGCCTGGGTATCAGGCGGGTCAGATAAGCCAGACCGTCGGCATTGCTGCGCACCGGATGTCGGCTGCCCTCGTTGATCGTGAAGCCGGCGCCCTCGATCGGCTTCTCGCCCGGATCGAACAGACCGTTCTGGTTGGCATCCAGGAAGGCGCGCGCCGAAACCGCCCCCGAGCCTGCCATAGGCTGCCAATCGGCCACCCAGGCGCCAGTGCGGGGTTCACGCCCCAGCGACATGAAGAGCTGCATCCCCACGGCATACTCACCCGTGTCAACATAGCGGCCGTTCAGTCCGAGGCCGAAACTGCCGAAGTTATGGGTCACTCCGGCGGAAAAAGTGGTCTGGCCCGGATCCAGAACATGCAGCACGCCGAGGCTTAACCGGCTGGCCTGGCCGAAGTTTTTGTCGCCGGTCAGGGCAAGGCTTGAAATCTTTGTCTCGGGCGCCAGCAGATAGGCCACCTGACTGCTCAGGCCGATGCCTGCCACACGGCGGCTCAACTGCATGGTGCCGCCGGACGACGTGCTGTCCCCGCGTTTGTTCCAGGAAAGCGAGTTGGTGAGGCTGGTTCCCAGCAGGTTCAGTGAAATCCGTCCCTGGAGGTCGAGGGTCGGGGTCCCGCTGCGGGTCTCCTCGCGGGTAAAATCGAGAGCCACCGGCAGGAGCAGCTTTCCACCAAGAGGCAGGGCGCCGGTGCCACGGACGCGGTCGCGGAACCTTATCTGGTCCATGGTGGCAGGGAAGAAGTCGCTGACAAAATTTTCACTCAGTCCGGTATGGGTGATGTCGAGGGAATACCTCCACAGCTGTGTCTTCAGGCCGATTTCGTAGAGTGCCCCCCCCTGTTCGGCCCGTACATAGTCACCATTCAGGAGCATGCCAAGAAGCGATGTGCGCAGGCCCATATTGTAGAAGCGCAACTCCTCCCCTCCATCGGCCAGGGACATGCTGACCATGCCGCCGGTGAGCGCCAGTTGTTTGGCCAGGCCGAGATCGAACTGGGCGGAACCGCGCAGGCGGTCGTTGTCATCCCGCTGCCCACCCACGGTGTAGACAAATTCGCCCGGCTTGGTGAGGGTCTGATCGAGGATGAAGAGCTGCCGCTCCACCCGCGTCTGCCCCAGCGGACCGTTGAACACCAGCCGGAACTCGTTGACGCCGAACACCAGCGGTTGGTCGGCAAACTCATAGCGGCCGTCCGGACGGGACTGCCGGAAACCGATCAGGGCGTCGTTAAAATAGAGCGTCACATCCCATCCGGGCGGCAGGTCGCCACGCAGGGTATGCAGACCGTAGCTGGCCGACTGGGTCAGGGGGCGATTGCTGAGCAGTATGCCGTTGCCGTTGCCGCTGCCGCGCAGCACATTGTTAAGCGCCGGCACCCCAATATTGCCCAGGGTTAGCGAGCGCGCATGCAGAGGCCCCAGCAGTTCGGCGTCCGGATCGTTGCGGGAGAGGGTCAGGCGGTAGTCAAACTTGTCCGCGTTCTTGCCGGTGGAGAGGTAGAGCGATCCTTCCATCCCCAGCAGGTCGCCGGTCAGGAAGGCGGAATAGGCCCAGTTGTTAGAGGAAGTGTGCCCCCCCTGATAGTCGAGGCCCAGGGTCTGGTCAATGAAAGGGACGCTCAGCAGCCGGTAATCCGGGTCTGCGCGGGGATAACCGGGGTCCTGATAAGCTCCGCCGCGCCGCTTCACCCCACGCGCGGCGCGTTCGCGCTCCAGGCGGTACTGCAGCGGCAGCTTCTCGCGGGGGACCACATCCATGGTCAGGGCCGAGAGATCGGTCCGCAGATTTATCGGCAGCCAGCGCTGCAACAGGCGGCTGGCCACATAAATATCGTCGTCCAGCCATCGCACCTGGGACGGATCGAAGGTCTCGCGGCCGCCGGCCAGGGTCACCGTACTGGTCGCCAGATCGAGGCGGAAGACCCGCTCCTCGCTCAATATAAAACCCGAGGCCACACGGGCGCTCGGGTCAACAGTGATGCCGAGGGTCAAGAGACGGGTCAGTTCACCCAGAGGGAGCAGCAGATCAGTGCCCGCCTCGTAGACGGTCAGGGAATCGGCCAGGATTGAACGGTCCAGGAGCAGCTGGAAGATCAGCAGGTTGGGTGCCCCTGCGCTTGCCGGGGCCGGGTTTGCCCCTGCCGCCGCCGGGACGGCCATAACGGTCAGGGCGGTCAGGACGCAAAACGCGATCAGGAAAACCAGCCGCCGCATCAACGGAAACATCCAAAAAACTGCCGGATGGGCGGCGCGGCGGGTCACGGTACTACAAGTTTTGCCTCGGCCAGCACCTTGCCGCCGGCCTCGGGACGATCAAGATAGCGCAGGGTCAGCGTACCCTTTTTCAAGGCCACCCCTTGGGGCAATTTGATCGGCAGCTTGCTCTTGCGCAGGGCGTTCGGCACGTACACCGCCACCCCGGACACCTTGGCCACTTCAAGCGGACCGGCGCCGGCCGGTGTGAAGGTCGCCACCAGATCGCCGTACACCGAGCGGGTGCCGTCACGCTTGATAGTGAAAGACAAGAGCAACGCGTTGTCCTTGCCAGGATCCGGCTCCAGCGCCAGACCGGTCAGAGTGGTTGTCACCCTGGTCTCACCGTGGCGCACGATCACCGGGATCGACGCCCCCACCAGCGCCTGCAGGACAATGCCAATTTCACCTTTCTCCGGCTTGGCCAGGTTTTCCAGGTTGGCCGTCCCCTCGGCATCCGCCACCCGGTCGAACTGCAGGTGCGAGCGGTATTCACCCGCCGCCAGTCCGGCCGGCTTGCGCACCATGATCCGCACCGTCTGCGCCTTGCCAGGCTGCAAGGTCACCTGGCGCGGCGAATAGCGCAGCATGCTGTCTGCAAACTGTTCTCCGGCCTGCGGTTTGTCCGCCGCCACGACCTCGCCGGTCTCTGTCATGCGCCGGTTGAAGATGCCGATACGATAGGTCTCCGGCTTGTCGCCGTTGTTGATGAGCTCCACCTGCGCGCTGCGGTCCTTGCTCTCCAGCACCACACGGGTGGGATAGAGCATCAGTCCGGCAAGGGCGGCCTGCGGCCACCACAAAAGGAGCAGCAGCAAGGCGGCTGCGCGGGAGAACCGCTCGAAGTATGCCAGTTGTTTCATCTGCATGAATTAACCCTCCTTGTTGACGTCGGTGTATGCCTACTGATAGGCAACGGTCACGGAGAAGCTGCCGGAATAGCTGCCGGGGACCTGGTTGTTGCCCACCATCAGCGTGGCGCCGACTTCCAAGGCATCGGTGCCGCCGGACATCCGTCCACTTGAATTTGAATGGTTGTTGACCGAATACACCGAAAAACCGGTGACCGTCATACTGTTAGCGCCGCCCGTCAAGGAAATGCCAACCACCGGATCGATGGAATAGGTGGATGTCGAGGTGCAGGCGTCGGCTCCGCCATCGGCAACACAACTGACCGTAAAGCGAGCCGCCCGGTAGGAGGAATTTATAAGTGTCACTCCGCCGGTTGCAGAGCGCGCGCCGGTAGAGGCGTCAATCGTCACCGTGCCACCGGTGCCGGCAACGAGCGACCCGAAGAGCAGGGTGTCGTTATTGACGATGGAAAAGGAATTCGCCAAGGCCGGCGTCGCGGACACAGCAAAAAAAAAGGCCGCCATCACCAGCCCTAACGGTGCGGTGGTCCTGAATTTGCTGAAGTATCTGGTCATCCCCCCCCCCACACACAACTCTATGCTTCCGAAAAAAGGGTATAGTAAAAAGTTCCGAATGCAAGCTGTTTTACTCAATTGTAGGCGATAATAGCATACACCGTGCCTTTACCGTTGCCACCCTGCACAACCCGGGTGACAACCAGATGAACTCCCTGCCCGGTGCTGAGAATGCCGTTCGTGTCAAAACTGCCGCCCGATGAGGCCAGGGCAGAGCCCAGCGTGGCCAGCGAAGCGGCGTCCGCGATGGAAAATACGATGGTGTTGCCCACCACCCCGGTGGAGGTCAGGGTCACTCCTTCCACCACCGCTCCATCACCTGTGCCGGACGCCCCGGCGCCGGGGATGCTCAGGGTGAGCACCCCGGTGCTGGCGCTTTTCAGCAGCTCCGCAGCCGGGATGTCATCTACCTCGGTGGGTGAGATGATGGTTGCACTTGAAGTGGCCGTGGCGCTGGCCGCGCCGACCGATGCCGGCAACAATAGCGCCCCTGCAAGCAAGAGCGCTATTGTTGCCATGGGTGTTAATTGTATGGTCATGGCAAACCTGAGGCAGACCTTAATTGTAAGCGACAGTCACAGCATATGTAGCAGTGTAAGCGCCGGCGATTTCAGTACCGTCCAGGGTCATCGTCGCACCGACTAAGAGCGTCTGCGCTCCAGCCGTCAATGCACCTGTCCCGGAGGGGTTGCTTACAAAAGATGCCAGCTGCATCTTTTTCGTATCGTCCGCACCGTCACCCGTTGTAAGAACTACAGAATTATCTGCAGGAAGCGTGATGGCATACGTCATAGCGCCTTCCCCCGCGACAGCAAATGATGCGGCTCTAACCGTACCTTTTTGTGTCCCTGGTGTCAGCGCCGCGACGGAATCTGTTCTGGTGCCGTCAGTTGCAATTACCACAGTACCTGCAGTACCTTTAACTACTGTCCCAAACTCGAGCGACGTGGTTTGTGATATGGCAATGGGCGCAATAACGGTAGCGTTTGTTGTTACACTTGCAGTCGATGACTGCGCCATCGCCATACCGCTTGTTCCCAAAACCACTCCCGCCGCCAATAATGCTGTAAATTTTCTCATGATCTTTCTCCTTTTGTTCGGTTAGTGCTGCATGATAATGCGTTGGACATCGTGACCGTTTTCCCCGTTCGCTTACACTTTAATTCTCCTTTCTTCTTGATCGTTTTCAGCAAGTCAGGACAACCGGCCATTAATAAGCCGTTTACTTCCCGTATCACGTCGCACCCTTCCGGCAGTGTACCAGGCCGGTACGGAACAGGTTGCCTATGCCTTGTATATAGCGGGATGCGTGCCAAACATGAAAATGGTTATACTACGGGGTGTTATGCGAATACGGTAACGGTGGAGGAGAGGAAACTGTCTCTGGGGGGTACAAGTGTACCATTGCGGAGCAGTGCACTGGAGGGATGGAATAACGGAACTCAATCTTCGGGAATACGCCGCCATGTGCGGCGCCTTTTCAGCGATAGAACTTGTTACGGCTGACACCCAGGAGGGAAGCGGCCTGGGACTTGTTCCCCCGGCACCAGTCCAGAGTGATATCAAGCACCTGACGGGTGACCGCTTCCATGGAAACCATGTCGGGGTTAAACGCAAAATTATAGGTAATCGCGCCGCTGGCCGGCCGATCGGCTTCGCTATCCGCCTCGACGCTGCTGGAACCCCTGGAGTTACTGATGATGAGGTGCTCGGGCTGGATCAGGCCGTCGCAAACGATGGCGGCGCGCTCCAGGCAGTTGCGGAGTTCCCGGACGTTGCCGGGCCAACGGTAAGACAACAGTTCATCGAGGGCTTTCTGCGAAAGGCCGGGAAGCGCTTTTCCCTGATGTTGCCGGAAAACACCGAGAAAGTGGTCAACGAGAAGCGGAATATCTTCATGCCGTTCCCGAAGCGGCGGTAAGGTGATCGGAAATATGTTGATGCGGTGGAATAGGTCTTCCCGGAAGTGGCCTGCGGCTATCATTTTAGGGAGGTCCTTGTTGGTTGCGACAATGATCCGACAGTTGACCGGAATCGGCTCGTTTGAACCGACCTTTTCGAAGGTACGTCCCTCGAGGACCCGCAGCAGCTTGGCCTGCAGTCCCAGCGGCATATCGCCGATCTCGTCGAGCAGGAGGGTACCCCCGCGCGCCTGGCTGAATTTCCCTTCCCGTTCGCGGTCGGCGCCGGTGAATGCCCCCCGCACATGACCGAACAGCTCGCTTTCCAGCAGCGCTTCGGGAATGGCGGCGCAGTTGATCGCAACGAAATCTCCCGGCATGCCGCCTCCCGCGGAATGGATAGCGCGGGAAAGGACCTCTTTGCCGCAGCCGCTTTCACCATAAATAACGACCGTTGTCTGGGGAGAGGCGGCGACCCGAGCCGCCAATTTCAACGCCTTCTTCATCACCGGGGAGGTGGTAATAATACTCTGAAAATTGAATCTATCTCGCAGAGCCGCTTCAAGCTCCCGGTTTTTTCCTTCGAGGGTTACCTTGCTCTGCTCCAGCATTTCGCTCCGCTTCTTTGTTTCCGCATGCCTCGTGAACTCGAGCAGGTTATTTACACGCAACTGAAGCTCGACCTCATCAACCGGTTTTTCAAGAAAATCATTGGCCCCAGCCCTGAGACAGCGCAACTTGGCATCCTTGCCGGGGCTGCCAGTCAGCATGATAACCGGGATATTGCTTGTCCCTTCGGTGCTCTTCAGAATACGACAGGTCTCTACTCCATCAAGCTCCGGCATCAAAATATCGAGAAGGACAAGATCCGGATTTACCCTCTGAGCCAGCTCTAAAGCATCTTTTCCGTTTCCGGCGGTGTACAGAATGTACTGGTCACACGACAGTAAACGAGAAAAAATTTTTAGATTAAACACGTCATCATCTACTATGAGAATTTTGTAAGTCTTGCTTGTCATTTCAGGGTTACCCTTCGAGTGTGAGCTTTGTTATTTCCACGGAGGCTGGCAGATACGTGGCAACTGGTGTCGGTTCCCACTGCGGATTGAACGGAGTGCGCTTCACACCCGTTGGTTTTCCCCATCCAGGTAATGTGCGCACGCCGCTACACATCGCCTATATCACCGGGATGAATGGTTTTCAAGAAAAATGCACAATCGAAGTCCGCCACTTCGGGGGTATATTTGGCCAGTTCATAACGGCTTGGTGCACAAAGCAATATTAGCTTGAGATAATTTTGCATCGATCAGAAGTGACTGATTTTGGAAAAACGCCATACATGAATATCTTGCTCACATAACGTAACGACCCAAGTTACATGAGATTATTACGACCTCAGCGTCACGACCGTGGCGCCATCGCGCCCCTCGTGCGGTTCACCCGGCCGGTATCCCTCCACCAGCGGATGACGCCCCAGCTCTTCCCGCACGGCATCCCGCAGCCGGCCGCTCCCCATCCCGTGGATGACCTGCACCTCCCGCAGACCGGCGGCGTGGGCGTGGTTGATGAACGGCTCCAGCTCCGCCAGCGCCTCTTCCACCCGCATCCCGATCAGCTTCAGCTCATGCTGTTCACTCTCGATAATATCCATCTTCCAGGCACGGGCGGCGGTTTTTTTCCCGCTCCGCTCCCCGGCGGCCCGGGGCCTGAACAGATCCGTCAAGGGGACGTCCAGCTCCATCCGCCCCGCCCTCACCCGGGCCTTGGTCTGGCGGGGATCAAGGGACAGAACGACGCCGTCATACCCCAATGAACCGATATGGACCGGGTCACCCTGTTTGACCGACTCCAGCGGCACCAGACCCGGCAGGGCGCCCCCCGGCTTTAGCTGTGCCGTCAGCTCCGTCTCGACCTGATGCAGTTCGTCGACGATCTCGCTCCGCTTTTCCCGTTTCAGCTGGTCAAGCAGTGCGTTCGTACGCCGTCTCGTGTCGGATATCAGCTCTTTGGCATCATTCCACCCCTTTTCGGCGGCCTCTTTGCGGATCAGGAGCACCTGGTCGGCCCGCTCGTCAAGCTCCGCGCTCCTTTCGTCAAGCTCCCGCCGGCGCGCGTCGAGAGATCTGCGGAGATCTTCGAACTCCTTCCGCCGCTGGCGCAGTTCGGTCAGCAGACCGGCGAATTCGCTGCCGGCATTCCCGAGCATCCGGCGGGCAAAGGCGATCACCCGCTCCGGCATCCCGAACCGGCGGGCGATCTCCACCGCATGGGACTGCCCCGGTTCGCCGACGATCAGCCGGTAGAGCGGGGTAAAGCTGGCATCGTCGAACTCCATCCCGGCGTTGATCATGCCGGGAGTCTGGTGCACAAATCCGATGATATCGCTCAGGTGCGTGGTCGCGATCACCATGCACCCCTGCTGCTGCAGTTCATGGAGCACCCCGCAGGCGATAGCCGCCCCCTGCAGCGGTTCGGTTCCGGCGCCCAGTTCGTCCAGCAGCACCAGCGTGCGGGCGCCCCCCTGCCGGAGAATGGCGCTAATACGGGCGGCATGGGCCGAAAAGGTGGAATGGCTCTGCTCGATGGACTGTTCATCGCCGATATCCACCAGGAGCGAATCGATCAGAGGAAAGGTCGAGCGCGGCCCTGCAGGCACCGGCAGGCCGGAGAGCGCCATCAGCGCCAGCATCCCGGCCGTCTTGAGGGCGATGGTCTTGCCGCCGGCGTTGGGACCGGTGATGACCATGACCGAAGCGGCATCCGGAGCAGCGCCCCCCAGCGCCAGCCCGAGCGGCTCGACGTTTTTCAGCATCCCGCGCTTCTGCATCATCAGCAACAGCGGGTGACGGGCCTCCACGAGGTATAATTCTCCCCGTTCGTTAAGCGTGGCCGGCTCCAGGTCGAATTCGATTGCAAAGCGCGCCATGCTGTTCAGCCGGTCCAGTTCCAGCAGCGTTTCAAAGCAGGCGGCTATTCCGTCGGCGTCCTCGCGCAGCCAGCTTGACAGCTGGCGCAGGATGCGGATCTCCTCGGCCTTCTCTTCGGCGGCCAGGTTCTCCAGCTCGTTGACGAAGGGGATAATCTCCAGCGGTTCCATGAACGCGGTCTCGCCCGAGGAGGAGACGTCATGCACCACCCCCTTGACCATCCCCTTGGAATCCATGCGCACCGGGATGACCCAGCGCCCGGAGCGCTGCGTGATGAAATCGTCCTGCAGAAATTTCTCGATGCCGCTGTCCCGGATAATCTCCTCGATTTTCTTGCGGATGCGCCCCGCCAGCCCCCGTTTGGCGCGACGGGTTTCCTTCAGCAGCGTCGAGGCGGAATCCATGATGCTGCCGTCAGAATCAATGGAGGCGACCAGCGGTTCCAGGATGTCGGGGAAGCCCCTGAGCTGCGGTTCGATTGATTTCAGCAGGGGAATGTCCTCCCGGGGCGCAAACTGGCGCGCCAGGTCGGCATACAGCCGCAGCACCGGAATAAACAGCAGCAGTTCGAGCGGCGGCAGGATCGCTCCGACCGGCCGCAACAGATCGAGTGAGGAACGGATATCCTCAAAACTCCCCAGGGCAAGCGTGATGCCGGAGCGATCAAGGGCGCGTATTTCGCCGACCCGTCCCGATGTGGCCCGGATTTCCCGGAGGTCGGCCAGCGGGCGGATGCCGGTGATGCGCTCTGCCGTGCAGGAGCTGTGGGCATGGCGTGAAATTTCAGCCAGTAGCTTGTCGAATTCGAGCCTGGCAAGTGTTTCGGAAGCTATCATGTGGGCGACCTGTGTGTTATTAATTTTTCTGCACTTTGCGGGCTGACAGTGTATCATAATTTTCCTGCCCGTCACCACATTCTCGCCGACAAAGCGGCAAAGATCAGCGTTGGCAGTTATCAGTGGTCCAGCTATTCGGAGAAAACAGGAACAGACCATAAGATTGTAAATACTGACCCATTCTATCTTGGGTTAAGTCATGATGCAGAGAAAAGAAAAGTGAATACGAGGAGTGGTTTTTATCGGCAGTTCCAGAGGGAGAGTAGGAGTTAATCCACTCTGCTACCCAGAGAGGGCAATTAACAGGAGGCTGTAAATTTTATGATCAGGTGGCAGAGAGGCCGGGACATCGGATCGAGCGCAAGGAAGCCAGGCCGTCCGAGAGTAGTTCTAAAATAAATCTGTCCCGAATTTTTCCGTTCTGATGATGCATATATTAGTTTTCGGACAGGAAGTGCTCCTCGTACAAGTCTTCCAACGACTGGAGATGACGGGATTTATCGGCATGCAGACGCACAAACAGGCCAGCCATCGGTGCCCCATCGCACCCTTGGGCCATGCGCTTATAGAATTCAATAAAACTCTTTTCCAGATGGATGGCATAGATCAGGGCCTCCCGGGCATCCGAATCAGGACGGAGTTCCTTCTTGGCCAGGACGTAATTGAGGTTCATCGTCGGCACCGGTTGGCTCATGGCGGCGGAATATTCCATGTTCCCCTCCACCACGGCCTTCTCCAACTGGTGCTTGTGGTCCAACTCGTGGAGGGCCGCCGTCCTGAAGATCTCGCGTGCGCCTTTGTTTTTCACCTTGCGTATGGCATTCATGTAATGCCGTAATCCGTCCGACTCGACCTTGACGGCCATCTCAATAGCGGCCTCGAATGTGTAGCAGGCCTGTTCTTCCTCGATCATTGTTCCCATGCCTCCCTGGTTGATGCTGCCATCTAAACATTCGACAGCAAATGCCCATCTCGTCTCTCTTTGTGCTCAAGTAGCGGAGATTGCTTTCCGAAGATTCCGTTTCGATGGGGATGCGTTCGACAATGTCAATGCCATACCCTGCAGCTCAACCATTTTTTCGGGTTATTCGTAAGCAGTCTGATTTTCTTTACTGCCTTGAACCCAGCTTACTGTATCGACCGTTCGGTATATATTTACTGAAATCAGGTGTTCTTGTCAAGAGAATAAAAAGGTCTGAACCAGAAAGGCAAGGGGCCAAAGCTCCACATTTGACAAAATTTGGATCAAAAACGGGGAAGAACGTGTGGTATTATTGGAGACATAGGTTGTCAGAGCGCCAGGCGACGGATAAGCTCGCTGTCCCCATCTCAAAGGCAAGGGAGTCGGCAATGGATTTCTTGAACAGGCTCGGGATTAAAGAAAGAAATTTCGGTGCTTCAACAGGCCTGGAATGGAACAGCACGACGGACCGGGGTGAACTGAATATCGTTTCTCCCGTTGATGGCGCGCGAATCGCCGGCGTGTATCTTGCCTCGGAAGAGGATTATGACAGGGTTGTCGCCAGATCCTCCGCGGCCTTCAGGGAGTGGCGAATGGTGCCGGCACCCAAACGCGGCGAGATAGTCCGTCAGATCGGCCTGCGGTTGCGTCACCACAAGGAAGCCCTCGGTTCGCTCGTATCCTATGAGATGGGCAAATCCCTGCAGGAAGGCAAGGGCGAAGTCCAGGAGATGATAGACATCTGTGATTTCGCTGTCGGTCAGTCCCGTCAGCTTTGCGGCTCCACCATGGTCTCCGAACGGGAGCATCACCGGATGTATGACCAATACCACCCCCTGGGGATCGTGGGCATCATTTCCGCCTTCAACTTCCCCGTTGCGGTCTGGTCATGGAATGCCATGATTGCCGTGGTATGCGGCGACACCAGCCTCTGGAAACCCTCATCAAAGGTCCCCCTGAGCGCCATCGCCGTGCAGAATATCCTGGCGGAAGTCATCCGGGAGAATAACCTCCCGGAGGGGCTGTTCAGCCTCATTGTCGGTCACGGCTCATCGCTGGGCGAGAGGATGCTCAATGACAGGCGCATCCCCCTGATCTCAATCACCGGTTCGACGGAAGTCGGCCGTCATGGCGCCCAGGTCATAGCCAAGAGATTCGGCAAGTCGATCCTTGAGCTTGGCGGCAACAACGCAATCATCCTGACACCCCACGCCGACCTGAAAATGGCGTTGCCCGCCATCGTCTTCGGCGCGGTCGGCACCGCCGGACAGCGCTGCACCTCGACCCGGCGCCTGATCATTCATGAATCGATCTATGCAAAAGTCAGGGAAGGTCTCGTCACGGCCTATTCGGGGCTGAAAATCGGCAATCCGCTGGATGAAAGCAACCATGTCGGCCCCCTGATCGATAAAGAGGCCGTCGGGGCGTTTCAAAAAGCGCTGGCCCAGGCCTGCGGGGAAGGCGGCACCCTCGTCCATGGCGGCGAGGTTCTTGAGGGAGAGGGGTATGAATCCGGCTGCTATGTCAGGCCCGCAATCGTCGAGATCGAGAACAGTTGCGAAATCGTCCGTCAGGAGACCTTTGCCCCGATTCTCTACCTGATCAGCTATCGGGGCGATCTGGCCGAGGCCATTGCATTGCACAACAGCGTCGCGCAGGGCCTCTCCTCGGCGGTGTTCACCCGGAACCTTCCTGAAGCTGAGGAATTCCTGTCGGCAGCGGGTTCGGATTGCGGGATTGCCAACGTCAATATCGGCACGTCCGGGGCGGAAATCGGCGGCGCTTTCGGCGGCGAAAAAGAAACCGGCGGCGGCCGCGAGTCCGGTTCAGACGCCTGGAAGGCCTATATGCGGCGTCAAACCAACACCATCAATTACGGCAGTACGCTGCCCCTGGCCCAGGGGATCCGCTTCGACATCTGAGGCGCCACGTAAAGATCACGGGACGTATCCGTGCACTGGAGAACGGACAATGGAAAATAAAATCAACACGATCCTGGTTCTGGGACTTGGGAAAGTCGGCTTGTTGGTGGCGTCCATGCTTCACGAAACCGGCTTTTCGGTCACGGGGGCCGATACCCGCTGCCGTGAAGACCCCCCCTTTCCGGTCATTATCCTGCAGGCCGGCAACGCCGATGAACTGACCAGCGCCATGAAAGGTTTCGACGCCGTTGTCTCGTGCCTGCCGTATGCGTTCAATCTCGGCGTCGCCACCGCTGCCTGCGGTCTCGGTGTTCACTATTTCGATCTTACCGAAGATGTGCCGACGACCAGGGCGATCATCGAAATGAGCCGGTCCACCACGACGGTCATGTCGCCCCAGTGCGGGCTGGCCCCCGGATTCATTGCCATTGTCGGGGCCTCACTGGCCAAAAAATTCGAAAAAGTCCGCAGCATCAGGCTCCGCGCCGGAGCACTCCCCTGCCACCCCACCGGCTTGCTCTCCTATGCCTTCAACTGGTCTCCCGAAGGGGTCGTCAATGAGTATCTCAACGACTGCGAGGTGATCGATAACGGTGTCCGCAAGTGGGTCCCCCCCCTGGGATGGCAGGAAAAACTCGTTATCGACGGCATTCAGCTCGAAGCCTTTACCACCTCGGGCGGGCTGGGAACCATGTGCGAGACCTATGCCGGGATCGTGGAGAACCTGGACTATAAATCGATCCGCTACCCCGGGCACGCCGAATTGATGATCTTTTTTTTCCATGAACTGCTCATGCGCAACGACCGGAAGAGGGCCGGTGAGATCCTGGTCAATGCCAAGCCGCCGGTGAGCGAGGACGTGGTGTATGTCCACGCCTCCGCCGAGGGGTGGCATCAGGGAAGGCTGGCACGCGAGGAGTTTGTCAAGGCCTTCTATCCACGGATAATCGCCGGTCGTCGCTGGCGGGCTATTTCCTGGATGACCGCGGCTTCCGTCTGTTCGGTTATTGAACTGGTGAACAACGGCACCCTGCCCGACAGTGGATTCATCAAACAGGAGGAGATAGCACTGGAAAAATTCATGGAAACGAAAAACGGACGCCTGTATTGTGTTCAGCATGAACGTCCGACGAAGCGCTAGACTCGGGGCAGAAACCGCCCCGGTCAGTTGGCGGCCGTTACGGATATCGTAGGATGCCTATGGATTTTCGAATCCCGTCATCACATTCTCACCGGCAGGAGCTGCACATACCGCCATGCATCTGGAAAAACTACAAGCCTTCGTGCTTTCAAACTCCGACTACGGTGAGAGCGACCGGATCGTGTCACTCTTCACGCTTGAACATGGCCGGGTAAAGGGATTTGCCCGCGGTGCCCGCAACAGCCGCAAACGTTTCGGGCCGTCCCTGGAGACGTTTGCCCGGATCCATCTCCAGCTGCACTACAAGGAGGGGCTCTCTTCCCTGCGGAGTGCCGACGTCATCACCCTTTATCCCGGGATTCGTGGCCTGCTGGGTGCAATCGCCCATGGCCTGTACGCCTGCGAGCTGGTGGAGTGCCTCACTCCGGAGGGGCAGCCGCTGCCGCGTCTGTACCGTCTGCTGGCAGCCTATCTTGAGCGACTGGATTCCGGCCATGTTGACGATGCAGACCGCCGCTTTTTCGAAATCAACCTGCTCAACATCCTCGGATACCGCCCTTCGCTGGAAGAATGCAGCCGTTGCGGCTCTGATTTTGGCGAACGCGGCGCCCTGATGCAGCAGGGGGGTGAGCTGGTCTGCCGTTTCTGTGCTGCAACCGGCCGGCCGATGGCATCGTCTTCTCTGCGGAGACTGGGCTCATGCCTGAACACCAGCCGTTTCGGAGGGGTAGTCTTTGATGGGGATGCTCTCCAGTCGGCCGGTATCCTGCTGGATGAGTCGCTGGCCACCCACGCCGCCAGGGCGCTGAAAAGTCTGGAGTTTTTGCAGCAGACCAGCGGCACCGGACCATCTTGACATTTCACAAATCGTGATTATGATTTCACTGGCAGCATACAATCAGGCAGAATACCAGCATTTGAAGGAGGTTACAGCCATGGCACTTGTAAAGTATAACCCGCTCCGGGAGCTGCGCACCATGCAGGACCAGATGAACCGGCTCCTCAACCTTTCCTGGAACCACGATATCCCCAGCGAGGACATCAAAGAGGGACTCTGGCAGCCGGCGGTCGATATTTATGAAACGGCCGATTCCATCATCATAAAAGCCGAGCTGCCTGATGTTGACCAGAAAGACATCGAAGTGCGCATCGAAGACGGCACCCTCATCCTGAAAGGGGAGCGCAAGCATGAAGATGCGGTGAAAAAGGAGAACTACCACCGCATCGAGAGATATTTCGGCAGTTTCCAGCGCAGCTTCAGCCTGCCGACGACGGTTGATCAGGAAAAGGTAGCCGCCAGCTGCGATAAGGGGGTACTGACGATTACCCTCCCCAAAAAGGAAGAAACCAAGCCGAAACAGATCAACATTCAGGTGAAATAATGCAGACCTGAAGGCTGATGAAACAGAACGAGAGCCGGGTTACCCCGGCTCTCGTCATTTACGGCCCTGAAACCTGATGCAGCTGTCAGGCGTGCGGCGGCTCTTTCTTTTCAACCGGCGCGGGTTCCGGCGCAGCGCCCGGCGTAACCGGTTCCACCGGAAGCGAGGCTGACGTCACCTGCGGCGCAGGTTCTTTTGTCGCCTCCTCTGCCTTGCTGGCCTCTTCCTGAACGTTTTTCTGGAAGTCCTCCGAGGCTTTCTTGAATTCAGCCAGGCCCTTTCCCAGCGACTTGGCCAGCTCCGGCAATTTATGCGGACCGATGACGATCAAGGCGATCACGAGAATAATAATCATTTCCGGCATACCGATTCCAAACATTTCAGTTCTCCTTCTGCAGACACCATGAGTTACCGGTATTAAAAACGGAAATCCGCTTGTTGGCAATAAAAATCTGTTTTTGCCCTTGCCATTTATCCCGGCTGTGCTACTATGCCCAAAAAATAGGCAGATCAAGACCGTTTTTCTCCCTCCCGGTTCGTATCGCAAGTGTGTATCATGCTAAAACCATTAACAATTGGATCTCTCTCCCTCCAGCACAACGTCGTGCTTGCACCCCTGGCGGGAATTACAAATTTGCCGTTTCGCCTGATCTGCCGTCAGGCCGGAGCTTCGCTCGCATTCACAGAAATGGTCAGTGTCAACGGTCTGGTGCGCGAAGGGGTCAAGACACTGGCCCTGCTGAAAAGCTCTCCCGAAGACCGTCCGCTCGGCATCCAGCTGTTCGGCGACAAGCCTTCCGACCTGGCCGAAGCAGCGCGCATGGTCGAGGGGCACGGTGATCTGCTGGACATCAACATGGGGTGCCCGGTGCGCAAGGTGGTCGGAACCGGCGCCGGCAGTGCGCTGCTGCAGGAACCGCTCAAAATAGCCGCCATCGTTCGCGCGGTGCGCGCGGCTACGACCCTGCCGCTGACGATCAAGATCCGTTCCGGCTGGCACTGCGGCAACAATGTTTTCCAGGAAGTGGGGCGCATCGCGGAGGCCGAGGGGTGTGATGCCATAACCCTCCATCCCCGCAGCCGGTCTCTGATGTTTTCCGGCCAGGCCGACTGGAGCCAGCTGGGGGAGATGAAAGCGGCGCTGTCGATCCCGGTACTGGGAAGCGGCGACCTGTTCACGCCGGAAGATTGTCTCCGGATGCTGCGCGAGACCGGATGTGACGGCATCATGATTGCCCGCGGCGCGCTCGGCAACCCCTGGATTTTCAGGCAGGTCCGGGAGCTGGATCAGTCCGGCTGCTACACGCCGGCTGGCACCATCGAACGGGCCGACACCATAGAGGGTCATCTGAAGCTGTTCATCGAGGAACGGGGAGAAACGGTTGCCGTCCGGGAGATCAAAAAACATATCGGCTGGTATGCCAAAGGATTTGCCGGGGCGTCCGAGATCCGCCGGACAGCCAATGCAGCCAATACGGTTCAGGACATACATAGTCTGACGGAAAGGATTCGGAGTATACCCGACACCCCGGGCCATGCTCCAGACTAGCGATGCAGAGTGAACAGCAGCAGAAAAAACGTGATGACTACTACGCCACCGTAATCGACAGCGTGGGTGATGGTGTTATCGTTGTCGGAAGCAACGGCCGGGTTACACTGTGCAATCCCGCGGCCGAGGCGATTACCGGGTTCTCACAAAAGCAGGCTCTGGGAGCGGAGTTCGAGAGGTTGTTTGCCCTTGAGACGACCCTGATCGAAATGCTGGCTAAAACCATGCGGACCGGCATCACCATCTCGGACCATGAAAATGTCGTTGTCCGTTCCACGGGAAGGGTTACACCGGTTGCCGTTACCTGCTACCCGCTGGTTGAAGGGAGCGGCGAAAATATCGGCGTGATCCTGACATTGAAAGACATCACCTACGTCCGCGAACTGGAGGCGGCGGTGCGGCAGGCTGACCGCCTTTCCACCCTGGGCACCCTGGCCGCCGGACTGGCCCACGAGGTTAAAAACCCGCTGGGGGGTATTAAAGGCGCCGCCCAGCTTCTGGAGCGGGAGTTTGAGCCGGAGAGCGAGATGCTCGAATACACCCGGGTTGTAATCCGCGAAACCGAGCGGATTGACCATATTATCCGGGAGTTGCTGGAATTGGCCTCCCCACGGGCACTCAAGCTCGCTCCGGTCAACCTGCACAGGATCCTGGGGGATATTCTGCTGCTGCAGAGGCAGGCCGTGGCAGGCCGAGAGATCGCGTTCATTCAGCATTTCGACCCCAGCATCCCTGATATCATGGCCGATGGGGAGATGCTGACCCGGCTGTTTCTGAACCTGATCCGCAACGCGATCGACGCCATGGGCATTGACGGGCGCCTGACCGTATCAAGCAGGGTGCTTTCCGATTATCGCATGACACAGAACGAGCGCAATTCACGGATGGTTGCCATCGAGGTGAGTGACGATGGCCCCGGCATACCCCAGGAGGATCTGGAAAATATCTGGACGCCGTTTTTCAGCACCAAATCAGGCGGCACCGGCCTCGGGTTGACCATCTGCCACAAAATAGTCTCGGAGCATCGCGGCATGATCAAAGCCGAATCGGATCCGGGGCACGGAACAAAATTCACGGTACTGCTGCCGCTGGTACGATAAAACAGGAGCGAGGACCGAGGAGAACCAAAAATCTCGAACCTTGAACCTTGAACCTAATAAAAGAGGTACCCCATGCCGCTCAACAGAATACTGGTAGCCGATGATGAAGAGAGTATCCGCTGGGTGCTTTCAAAGGCGCTCAAGCAGAAAGGGTTCAGCGTGGACCTGGCCCACGACGGCCGTCATGCGCTGGAACTGATCAAGGACAACTGCTACGATCTGGCCATCCTCGACATCAAGATGCCCGGCATCACCGGACTTGACCTCCTGGACAAGGTCCGTGAACTGAACAATGACCTGCTCGTCGTGATCATGACGGCCGAAGCCAGCATGAAAAATGCGGTGGAGGCGATGAAGCGGGGCGCGTACGACTACATCACCAAGCCGTTCGACCTGGACGTCATCGATGCCATCATCGAGAAGGTCGCCCGGGCACGGGATATTGCCGGGCAGGTAGTCACTCTCAAGCAGGAGCTCAAGGAGCGCTATCAGGTCGAAAAAAACATCGTCGGCAATTCAGCGGCCATGCAGGAGGTCTACAAGACCATCGGCAAGGTGGCCGTCAGCGATGTCACCATCCTGATCCAGGGGGAGTCCGGCACCGGCAAGGAGCTGGTGGCGCGGGCCGTCCATTTCAATTCGGAACGGCTCGGGAAACCGTTCGTGGCAATTAACTGCGCCGCAATTCCCCGCGATCTGCTGGAGAGCGAGCTGTTCGGCTCGGAGAAGGGGGCCTTCACCGGCGCCGGCGAGCGGAAGCAGGGAAAGTTCGAACAGGCTAATCACGGCACCCTCTTTCTGGATGAAATCGGAGACATGCCGCTCGATCTGCAGGCCAAGATATTGCGGGTTCTTCAGGAGCAGGAAGTTACCCGGGTCGGGGGAAACCAGACGATTCCCGTGGATGTCAGAATTGTCGCCGCGACCAACCAGTCACTCGTCGAAAAGGTGCGTCAGAAGGAGTTCCGCGAGGACCTCTACTACCGCCTGAATGTCGTGCCGATTACCCTTGCTCCGCTGCGTGAACGCCGTGACGACATCCCTGACCTGGCCACCTACTTCCTGTCGCGCTCCTGCACGGAGATGTCGGTTTCCCCCAAACGGCTGACCGATGACGCGCTGGCGCTCCTTAAGTCATATTCCTGGCCCGGCAACGTGCGCGAGCTCGAAAATTCGATCAAGCGGGCCGTGATACTGTCCAATGATCCGCTGCTGACGGCGCTTGATTTCGGGGGACTGCTCCCGGCGAAGGAACTTCCACAGCCCGGAACGCAGGAAACATCCCTGGAGGACCTGGTCGATCTGAAGCTGCGATCTAGTATGAACGGCATAGAGGGGCTTGATAAGGGGGATATTTACGCCATGGTGCTGGAACAGGTCGAGCGCCCCCTGATTCGTCTGGTGCTGGAGAAATGCCGCTGGAACCAGGTAAAAGCAGCCGACATTCTCGGCATCAACCGGAACACGCTGAGGAAAAAAATTTCGGAGCTGCAGATAGAAATGAAAAGGGGCTGAATACCAGCCCCTCGATCACTAAAAGAGTTTCAAGTTTTCCAGCGCCTTGAGCGGCTGGTTGTTGAACGATTGCCGTTCCTCACGAACGGCCGCTCTCTCCGCCGGCTCCGGAGGCAATTGGCAGGTTTCATCCTGCACGCAGATCACCTCCTGCTCACCACCCATCTCCCCGTCCATCCCGTTGCTCTTGAAGAAATAGCGGTCATACAGCCGGTGATGCGCGGTCCAGCGTGACGTCGAAGCGGTCTCTTTGGCGATGTGGGCCTGGATGCCGTTGATCTTCGAGTCGAGGTCATCCAGATAATTGAGGATCGTCGCTTCAACCGTCTTGGGGCGCTTGGGCGAACCGTATTCGTACTGGCCATGGTGGGAAAGCAGCATATGTTTGAGCAGCAGGGCCAGTTCACGAGGAAAGCCCTCGACCTGACGGATTTTTTCATCTACCAGTTCGACACCGATAGTGATATGTCCCAGCAGCTTTCCTGCATCGGTATAATC
>JBAQPK010000422.1:0-3847 GCA_049305715.1 Desulfuromonadaceae bacterium
GCATGGAATTGGTCAATGACAGATCTGAAATTATAAAGATCTTCACGCAACACGGCTTCTCGCGCTTTTATGACACCCCATTGGTAATTCGGCACGGCGATGGCGGCAAGAATACCAATGATCGTAATAACAATCATCAGCTCAATCAGCGTAAAACCGCGCCGGTCGGACTTCCGTTTTACTCCGGGAAAGCGCGGGATCAAAGCGCTACCACTCATTGTATTTTGATTTACCATCAAGTGCGGTTCCTTCGCTCATCGAATAAACATCAAATACGTCCTCTTTGCCCCAAAGAGTTGAATCGGGCTTGTCAACAGAGGAACGCAAATTCCAGCCCCACATATCGTCGCTATCGCCTTCGGGCGGATGAAACGGATCGTAGATTTTACGACGCAGGAACTTGATTTTTCCAGCTTTAGCATCGCCGAATTCTGCGCCTTCCAACAGCATATCAAGAGTTTTCGGATAGTTATGCGGCATGCAGCTTTCAGGCGGCGGTACATTCGCCGGCACCTTGTCGCACTTTTTTTTAAAATCATCAATTGCCATGCGAATCGTGCGAAGATTCCTGCGCAGTTCGATCTCTTTCGTCCGCTGTGCGGTCATCCGGGTTAACGGTAAAACCCCAGCCGCGAGAATACCAAGAATCGTCATGGTAACGACCAACTCGATAAGTGAAAGCCCCTTGCATTCTTTTAGCGTAACAAACATATCATCTCAGCTGATTCTGACTTTGAGGCACAGTTTTTTTCAATTCCCATGTAAAAATCCAGTCACTGTACTGTTTTTTTTCATCAAGCAGATTTGAATCGTAAATCTCTTTAAAATTTTTCCTGAACGGCTCAACGGCGCTCTCGCTTCTGACTCCTGAAAAACGTGTTATATCACCGACAGGCGGTTCAATCTTCCACTGTTCATTTGTCATCGGATCTATCGCCGCAGATGGCCTGAGACGAAATTTTCTGGTGGTGCCATTCATGCAACGTTCTTCCTTGCCAATAACTAGATCGTCAAGAATAGTACCGTTGGGTGAGTTAATGGTCCATAAAAACTGGTTAACCGTATTTTGCGCTGTATTGGCATTTTTACAGACTAATCTCTGATAAACAAGTTCGGCAACCTGATCGCCCCGAAAGATTATCTCATCCTCAATATCCCGCTGCTTGATGGTTTTCCACGACTGCCCAACCATGCCAAGCATGATTCCCATAATCATCACAACTGTCAGAACAAAAATGTAGGTAAAACCATTTTGATTCGAGATGATTTTCATCAGCGGATATCTACCGCCGTACTGAATGGAAGTATGTTTACGCCGGCGCCGTATGACGTTACAAATGCCGCATTTCTGAAGGCAAAACTTGCGGGCCCCTGATTCTTTGCCCTGAATGATGCCGTCGCAAGCGTGCCGTTGCCTGATACACCGCTATTTCCAGCTGCCCGGACCGCCGTTACCGTCACCGTACCGGCGGCAGGATCAACTTTGCTATTGAAAGCCACAGTTTTGCCGTCGCTTTTCATAAAAGCGCCCTCCACCATCGACACAAAATCGACAAAAACGGGATCATACGTAAGCACAAACGGGGCACTGGCAAGATCATTGACTTCACTTATCTTTATATCCAGGCTGAACTGTTGGCCAACTGTTACCGACGAAGGAGCAGCAATCTGCAGAAGGGTGCGCTGAACCGGAGCAGGCGCCGGTATTTTAGCATCCGTAGTTACTGGACCAGGCGGGGTAACGATTGGATCAGACTTTTTCTGTACCGGTTGCAGCGGTTGTGTTGATGGAGTTGCAGTCACAGGCGCAATCGTGGCGGGAACAGCCTGAACCGGCATTTTGGCAGTAACCGGAGGAGCAGGCGCTCTCATTTCAGGTTTCATCGGCGGAGTTTCACCTTCGAAAACCGCTTCCTGATCGAATGAGGACATCTGCCTGACAAGTGACGGATGGTCCTCTTTTCCGCTATCAAACGATGCGAAACCGGGAAGCGGAACTGGTATACCACGTACAAGTCGTGGGGTAATCGCCAGCATCAGCTCGGTCTTGTCCTTGGATGAGTTTGAATTGGTAAACAATGGCCCGATCAAAGGTATATCGCTTAATAAGAACAGTTTTGTTTTATCGTTGCTATCGGTTCTTTGGATAAGGCCGCCAATAATGCTGGTTTCGTTATCCTTCAAACTAAGCACGGTTTCTATATTTCGGGTACCGATGGTAACGACGGTAGTCAAACCGTCTGCACCTACTTTTTCTTTCGTCAGGATTGAGCTGACCTCAAGATTGAGCTTTATAGAAATTTCGTTATTGAGCTGAATAGTCGGTTCAGCATTGACCTTAACTCCGACGTCCACATACTGGACGTTTACCTGCGATACCGTGCCGTTCAGTGTCGTGGTTGTAATTGGCACCCTGGTGCCGACGTTGAATTTCGCCTTTTCCTTGTTTTTTACCCGGATTTTTGGATTTGAAAGCACTTCCCCCTTGGCAAGGGTTTTCCCAAGGTTGAAGGTCGCGTTCGGCACGGTAACATACCCGCCAAAGCCCTTCATGGTGAAGGCACGTACAAGATTATCTATTCCGCCGCCACCAATTGTTTGTGCAGTGGACCCGGATGGAATTATTGTAGTCGCGCTGGTCAGCGTCGTAGCCAGGAGCTTGTCTTGCGGTGAGAAGGCTCCCAACTGAACATTATAGTTGCTCAGCAACAATCCGATATTTTCTGCATTTTTATCGCTGACTTCGATTACTTCAACATCAAGCAGGACCTCTGCTTCAGGCAGATCGTTGGCATCAAGAATTTTTTCAACAACGGCAACGATATCTTCGGTATCCCGCACGACAATCGAGTTTGAATCTTCGTTCACATACGCCTTGCGTACCTGGATCATGGTGCGAATCAGGTTGATCGCCTTTTTTGCGTCCATGTAATTAAGGTGAAAGGTGCGCAGAACCATGTCCTCATACTGTTTGCTCTTATCCGCTGTATTCTGATAGACCAGCACGGTCGTTTCATTGAGATTTTTTGTGCTGAGCTTGTTCATGTTGGTGAGCAGGTCAAGCGCCTGCTGGAATGTGGCATTTTCAAGATAGATGGATACAGGCGAATCCTTGATCCCCTCATCAAAGACGAAGTTTATCCCGGAAAGCTGGGTCAAAATATTGAACACATCCTTCATCTTGGCGTCTTTAAACTTGAGTGTGATCGGTTTGGGAGATTTCAGGCGCAGTTCATACCCTTCCAGCTTGCTCTTGCGAAGCTGGGTAATTCGATCGAGGGCCGTCTGATATTCCGTGTTTTTGGGAAAGAGTTCGGCGGCCTTGATGTATTGACGATGGGCATCTTTCAGCTTGTTGCCCTTCTCGAAATCACGTCCTTCCTGGAATGCCAGTTGTGCTTCCTTGTACCGTGTGGAGATCTCGATCTGTTGCGAGTAGCGGCCTTCAGTGGGATCAATCCCCTGTGCTGCCTGAAACTTTGGCAACGCATCAATATAATTGCCTTTTTCAACCAACGCCATCCCCTGTCTGAAGTGCTGATCGGCAGCTTTCTGGCGATTTTTCAAGAATCGGACCCGGGGCTCATTGACCGTAGGGTCGCTTTTAAAAGATTCCGCATAACTGTACATTGCCTCTTCATATTTCCCCTCCGCCTCCAGTTTTTCTCCAGCTTTGAAGGTGCGTGACGCTGTAGAGGCGCATCCTGAAATCAGGCCCAGAGCGAGTGCTATAGAAATATGTAACGTCAGGTTCAAGTAGCGCATTGAGTGCGTCTCCTCAAATAAAGTGATTATTTCGCCACGGCAAGAGGCCGGTTTTCTATCAAAGGGATAACAATTTCATTGC
>JBAQPK010000423.1:0-5904 GCA_049305715.1 Desulfuromonadaceae bacterium
TGATTCGCCGTAATGCCTTGCCTCAATACTTTACCGGCCTGCTGGTCGGTATGGGACTGCTCGGGACCTTTATTGGTCTGCTCGCAACCCTCACCGACATTTCAGTCCTGATCAGCAGCTTTGCCGAGCTCGATATGAGTACGGCAAGCCCCCTCCTGGTATTCCGTACCATGATTGAGCGGATGAAAGCCCCGATGCAGTCAATGAGTATAGCTTTCTCGGCCTCCATGTTCGGCCTGCTGGGGTCAATAATCCTTGGCTTGATGATGCTTGGGATTCGTCGCCTGCAAAGCGACATTTCCTCATTGCTCGGTTCGGAAGTTGCTCGCCACATCGAGACTGCCCTGGCATATGAAAGTGTTACTTCCGATAACGGAGCGACATACAGCGGAGATGACTACAAAGTTCTGATCCGCATCGAAGAAAGGTTGGCCGAGGCGGCGCGGGTGCAACAGCGAACGCTCTCTTCTGAAATGGATGACTTTCAGCAGCAGCGTGCGGATATGCTGCGCACACTTACCGAGCAGACCGAGGCGAGCAATAACTTCCGCAGTGAACTGCAGCAGCTTGGCAGGCAACTCGGCGCCATCTTCAACAGTATGGAAAAGGATAACGGTGCAATATCGACCCAACTATCCGAATTGACGGTCCATCTCGCTGCTGATGCCAAGGAATCCCACAAACTGCTGGCCCTGCAGGTGGATGAACAGAGAAGATTAAGAGAAAGTCTCGATTCGCGCCAGATCGAAGAGAAGTTAGCCGAGGCGGCGCGCTTGCAACAACAGGCACGGTCTTCTGAAATATTTGCCCAGATCGGCGAACTGACAGTCCGAATCGCCGGCGATGCCAAGGAATCGCATAAGCTGCTGGCCCTGCAGGTGGATGAGCAGAAGCGGTTGAGGGATACCCTCGATTCATACAAAATCGAAGAAAGGTTGACCGAAGCGGCGCGGGTGCAACAGCGAACGCTCTCTTCTGAAATAGATGACTTTCAAAAACAGCGTGCCGACATGCTGCGCACACTGACGGAACAGGCCGAAGCGAGCAATAACTTCCGCGGTGAGCTGCAGCAGCTTGGCAGGCAGCTCGGCACCATTTTCAATACCATGGACAAGGGTAACGAAGAGATACGCAGCCAGATTTCCGAATTGATGGTCCATATGGCTGCCGATGCAAAGGAATCGCACAAACTGCTTGCCATGCAGGTGAATGAGCAGCAGCGGTTAAGAGATTCACTTGATTTGCGCATAAAAAGCATCAGCCCATAACCAGAACCTTTTTTTATGGCGGGCGGGTGATTAGATGATGTTTTTGTATTCCGGTTCAGGTGGGCAGAAAGCTTACGCGCGCATGTTACGTAGTTCCCTATGAGTTATAAAGCAGAGGTTTATATGGCCAATACGACTGATGTCGAAAGCGAAAATGCAGTGAATAAAGGGCTTGATCAAGGGCAACAGGTTGTGCGTGCCTTTGTCGCACCGGACGGAACAATTACCATCCCCCAGTCTGAAGCGAATCTCAAATCAATCGATGTCGCGGATGTCGATTTATTGTTGAGTTTTCCCGATGGGACATTTGTCATAATACCAAATGGCGCGCTTGACGCCATAAGTGATCCCTCCCACCCGGTTGTTTTTATTGACAACAGCGGCAACGGCGTCTTCGATCCTTCCCGGCCTGATAGTGACAACAAAAGCACCCTGGGTGATCTTTTTAAGATGGTCGGTATCAGTAACCATGCGAAAGCCGGCAGTTTGAGGGTGGTGAGCGACAATATAGAAGCAACAAAAGCGCTGGGAGAAGTAGATGCTCAAAAAGCGCTGGATGATGAGCATGTCACCTCAACCTCAAATGATGTGCGGCTTCCTGACACGATTACCGCGCCCGCACCGATGGTCAAAGCTGGCAAGGGGCCGGGGTTTCTCCCCGCACCAAGTAATCAGCTTGATGATCAGGACCCGGTGGTGCCGTTAGTCACGCCACGGCCGCCGGTGTACCGGGCCGGCACTAAATCCCCCGCCGAACCCGCACAACTGGTCCCGACCATCACCCTTGACGCCAACATCACCGCCGACGACATCATCAATTCAGCCGAAGCGAGGGGCACAGTAGCAATTACCGGCACGGCCGGCGGCGACGCCAAGGCCGGCGACATGGTCACCCTCACGGTGAACGGTGTTGACTCCACCGGTCTGGTTCAGGCCGATATGACCTTCAGCATAAACGTTTCCGGCGCCGATCTGGTGGCCGACGGTGACAAGGTCGTCGATGCCGGCATTATCACCATCGATGGGGCCGGCAACACCTTCACGGGCACCGACACCGAAAGTTACAGCGTCGACGCAACAGTTCCCGTCCTGACCCCGATCATCTCCCTTGACGCGAACATCACCGCCGACGACATCATCAACTCAGCCGAAGCGAGCGGCACAGTAGCGATCACCGGCTCCGTGGGCGGCGACGCCAAAGCCGGCGACACGGTTACTTTGACGGTGAACGGCGTCACCTCGACCGGCCTGGTTCAGACTGACAACACATTCAGCATCAACGTGGCCGGCAGCGACCTGGTTGCCGATGCGGACAAGAGCATCGACGCCAGCATCACCACTACCGATACGGCCGGCAACTCCGGCACGGCAACCGATAGCGAGAATTACACCGTCGACATTACGGCTCCGGCACCAACTATCACTCTTGCCGCCAATATTACCGCCGACGACATCATCAATTCTGTCGAAGCGAGCGGCACCGTAGCGATCACCGGCACGGTGGGCGGCGACGCCCAGGCCGGCGACACGGTCACCCTGACGGTGAACGGTGTAGACTCCACCGGCATGGTTCAGGCCGACATGAGCTTCAGCATCAACGTCTCAGGATCCGATCTGGCAGCCGACGGCGACAAGATCGTCGATGCCGGCATTACCGCAACCGATGTTGCCGGCAACACAGGCACTGCCACCGGCGCCGAAGGGTACAACATCGATGTCATCCGTCCGACGGCAACGATTCTGGTTGATGACACGGCGCTTGCAGCCGGCGAAACCGCGCAGGTCACCATCACCTTCAACGAAGCGGTGGCCGGCTTCACCAACGCCGACCTGAGCGTCGCCAACGGCACCCTCACAGCGGTCAGTAGCGCCGACGGCGGCACAACCTGGACGGCAACGCTCACCCCCGACGCTCCGGTGGAGGATCCGGCAAACTTCATCACCCTGGCCGACGCCAGCGTGGCCGACTTGGCAGGCAACATCAACAGCGGCGCCACCGACTCCAACACCTACGCCATCGACACCACAGTTCCGGTTCCGACGGTCACCCTTGATGCCAACATCACCCCCGACGACATCATCAACATCGCCGAAGCAGGCGGCAACGTCGTGATCAGCGGCACCGTGGGCGGTGACGCCAGGACAGGAGACACCGTCACCCTGACCGTCAACGGCACTACCTACACCGGTCTGGTACAGACGGACAACACCTTCAGCATCAACGTCGCCGGCAGCGACCTGGTCGCCGACGGCGACAAAACAGTCGACGCCGGCATCACCACCGGCCCCGATGCCGCCGGCAACCTCAGCACGACCGGTACCGCCACCGAAGGATACAGCGTTGACATCACGGCGCCAACAGTTGCCACTGGACAGAGCTACAGTTTTGCCGAGAACCAGGCGCTCGGCGCGGCCGTAGCCACGGTGGCGGCAAGCGACAACATCAACATCACCGGACTCCAGATCGTCGGGGGAAGCGGACAGGGTTTCTTCGCCATCGACGCCAACGGTCAAATCAACCTGACCAGCTCCGCAGCCAACGACTTCGAGGGTGCAAGCAACAGCTTCACGCTGAACATCGAGGCTCACGACGCGGCCGGTAACGCTACGACCCAGACCGTTACGCTGAACGTCACCAACGTGGACGAAGCCGCTCCGGTGGTTCCGTCCGGTCAGATTATCAACTACGCCGAGAACCATTCGCTCAACACCGTGGTTGGCTCGGTATCCGCCGCAGACGACATCGGTGTAACCGGCTACCAGATCGTCGGTGGCAGCGGAGCTGCTTACTACAACATCGACGCCAACGGTCAGATCACGCTGACCAATGCTGCGGCCAATGACTACGAGGGCGCAAGCAACAGTTTCACGCTGGATATCCAGGCGAGCGATGCTGCCGGGCACACGACGACGCAGACCGCTACCCTGAACGTGACCAACGTCAACGATGCGCCGACCGCTATTCTCTTGAGCAATAATATCGTGGCTGAAAATGCCGAAGGTGCAGTTATAGCTACTTTGAGCGCGATCGATCCGGATGCAAACGACAGCCACACCTATATGGTGGATGATGTTCGTTTTGAGGTGGTTGGTGATCAACTACGACTGGTTGCCGGTCAGAGCCTGGATTTTGAAACCGAGCCAACGGTCAATCTTGTTGCTACTGCAACCGACAGGGATGGCCTGACATATAGCAAGTCCTTTGTCCTGACCGTTACTGACGTTGTTGATGAGACCCCGCCACAAGTGAACATCGGGCAGAAATTTGATTACGCCGAGAATCAGGCGGCCGGGACGGTCATTGGCACAATGGCAGCCACTGACGACACGGCTGTCACGGGCTTTCGCTTCACCGCCACCGGCACCAATCTCAGTGCCGATGGTTACTACAGCATCGCGACGGACGGCCAGGTCAGTTTGACGGCGGACGGGGCAGCGGCCGGTAAAGCGCCGAATGACTTTGAAACCGGACCCAACAGCTTCACCTATGGCATCGAGGCCGGTGATGCGGCAGGGAACTGGTCGGCGGCGGTCGATGCCACCTTCAATGTGACCGACGTCTTCGAACCAGCATCAGCCATTGTCCCTGGTCAATCATTCAACTACTCGGAAAACCAAACGATAGACATATCCATTCCTGCGGTCCCTCATTACCCCATTATTGGTACAGTGGCGGCGATTGGTAGTGCTGGTGTCACGGGTTTTCGTTTCAGCGTTACCGGCACCAATCTCAGTGCCGATGGTTATTTCACAATCAATAACAGCGGCCAGATTAGTCTGACTGCAACAGGGATTACTCAGGCAAGCAATGATTTCGAGACCGCCCCCAACAATTTCATTTACGACGTTCAGGCCAGCAACAACGTAGGCGACTGGTCGACCGCCGAGGCGGTCAAGCTGAACGTTACTAACGTCAATGAGGAGCCAACCGGCGCCGACGCGACCACCACGGTGTCTGAAGACGGTACCAAGGTCTTTGCTGCCCATGACTTTGGCTTTACCGATCCGAAGGATGCCCAGGCCGACCACCTGGCCGCGGTGCAGATCAGCAGTCTGCCGCTGGCTGGCACCCTGCAATATAATGGAACCTTGATCACGCAAGCTCAAATCGATGCCGGGTTCGAGGTTTCTGTGGCCGATTTGGACGCAGGCAAGCTGACCTTCACCCCGGCGGCCGATGCCAACGGCGCCGGCTACGCCAGCTTCACCTTCCAGGTGCGGGATGACGGTGGCCTCCTCAATGGCGGGGTCGATCTCGATGCGAGCGCCAACACCTTCACCATCGACGTCACTCCGGTGAACGACGCGCCGACCCTGGCGGCGGTCACCACCGGCACCATTGCCGAAGTCGATCAGGCGAGCAGCACCACCGACGCCAATCTCTCCGGCACCCTGGCCGGGGCCGATGTGGACGTCGAGACCCTGACCTACGGTCTCACCGGCGGCACCGACAACGGCGACGGCACCTTCAGCACGGTGGGCACATTCGGCACCCTGACCGTCGATACCACGAGCGGCGCCTACACCTTTACCAAGAACGCTGCGGCCATCGAGGCGCTGGACGCCACCGAAACCGGCAGCGACGTCTTCACCGTCAGCGTCACCGACGCCGACGGCGCCCTCGTCACCCAGAGCT
>JBAQPK010000424.1:0-13567 GCA_049305715.1 Desulfuromonadaceae bacterium
CCCTTGGTCACGGCACTTCGGAAGTGCCCTTCGCGATTCAGACGGTAAGGTGCAGCGAGACGTCCGAGAGGCATTTGTTGTGCACGACGGTAATCGTTGGTTGCCTGGCATTCCCGTCGAGGTTCCGGTGTACGAGTTTTCCTGGGAAAGCTACCATAGCGCACTGAACCAGGTGAGCGGTATCACGGTTCTAGCCCCAGCTCTGTGCGAACTGTTGTGTTTATCCACTAGGCAAGGCGAATGGGATTTGTACGATACTGCAGGACGTGTGGCCACTTTGTATCGGGAGTTTAAGACCGAAGGTGGCTCGACTCGTTCTGACTTATTATACCTTCGGAAAGATCTGATGGCAGATTATCTGGTGCAGACCCGCCAGACCTTCGTTTGGCTTCTTTGGGGTGAAAGAGATATCGAATACAGGATGGCCGAGAGGTTGCGGGGGGCGCTCCAAGACGTTTGGTCTGCTCACAAACACATTCATCGGCAAAGCTTGTGCTTGGAGCAGTTGCCATAATGGTTAACAGACCTTGAAAACGAATATAGATATAATGTTGATTGGGGTGTCATCGTTACATTCTGTTTCGAAAGCAACGTACTCGGATGAGTCTTTGTCCCATTCCAGCGTCTCCCTGATAACGATAATCCAAAGGCTTCGGCATGTCAAAACTGGTGCCAGATAATTAGACACTCAATATTCGTGTCATATAATCATGTGAATGTATGGCATGTCTATTTTAGACACTCAAATATTTGACCCATATAACGCTCTTCAACAAATATGAGCCGGTCACAGAGGAGGGGCTGGAGGAGGACATCCGCGCGATGATGGAGAAGGCGGGGCTGAAGGTCGGGAAGGTGCTGCAGATGGATGCGTCAAAGAGGAGCAGGCATTCCAACGCCTATTTCACCGGTATCGGGAAGGTCAAGCGCATTGTGCTGTATGATACCCTGATCAAACAGATGAGCCACAGGGAGATTGTTGCCGTGCTGGCCCACGAGATCGGGCACTGGAAAAAGGGGCATATCTGGAAACGGCTCCTCTGGGCGGAGGTTCTGGCGCTGGCGGGGTCGTGGATCAGCTTCAAGCTGCTGGCCTGGCCCGGTCTGCCGGGACTGCTGGGTCTGCCTGCCGACATTTCTCTTCCGGCTAAAATGGTCGTTCTCGGCTTTGTCGCCTCTCTGGCCCTGTTTCCGCTCGGGCCGTTTTCCGCCTGGCGCGAGCGCTGCCACGAGCGGGAAGCCGACCGCTTTGCCGCCGATCTGACCGGGAGGCCGGAGGATCTGGCGTCCGCCCTCGTCGAGATGTCGGCGGAAAATCTCTCCAACCTCTTCCCGCACCCCCTGTATGCCGATTTTTACTATTCCCATCCACCGGCGGTAGAGCGGGTCCGGACCCTGCGGGAATGGAGCACCACGCAAAAAGGGGAAGAATAAGTCTCCCCCTCCCTCAAAGGTGCAATCCTTTCACGTCAGAGTCACTCCTTCGTGTACATCACCGCCACCGCTTTTGCGGTTTCGCCACCGACCGCCACCCAGCCGTGCGGCTGGCTGGAATCGTAATAGATGCTGTCGCCGCTCCGCATCCGTAGCACTTCGTTGTTGTAGTGAAAATCCAGCTCGCCGGCGACGATGTAGATGAATTCCTCGTCGCCTTCATGCTTGAAGAAAAGCGAATCATCCCACTCCTTGTTTTCAAACTCGACCAGGAACGGCTCCATATGTTTGTGCCTGAGCCCCTGGGCCAGCGAGTGGTAGGCGTACGGACGGGCGACCTCATTTGAAGAGGGGCGGGGCACCTTTTCGTCCTCCCGGACATCCTCACGACGGGTCAACACGTATTTTTGGCTGTTGCCGGCGTCCGCAAAGAAAAAATGGATATCAACTTTAAGCCCTTTGGCGATCTTGAGCAGGGTGGCCAGGGGGGGGATGACCTGCTGGTTTTCGATCTGCGACAACAGCGGCTTGGAAAGCGTCGTCAGCTCGGACAACTCCTGAAGAGTCAGCCGTTTCTGCTGACGGAGCCCCCTGATCTTTTCTCCGATGCGAAATTCCCTGATCTGCGCTTTGATGTCGGTCATTACCTTTCCCCCGCCAATGTTTGAATGACTGGTACTTTTACATAAACAGGGCGACGATTCAATAACATAATTATGCTGGATAAAACGGGGGCAGTTCCAGGGCGCGTCATGCCTGAATCCCTTGACACACGGGGATATAATGATTACTGTTTCGGCAGGTTAACTCTAATTTCGCTCTCAAGGTGCCGCTCAAAATGAATTCTCTGCCCCGCCTCTATCATGTGCTTCTGGTCGCGTGCCTCTGCGCTGTCGCTCTGGGTGGCTGCAGCGGCAAAGACGAGTCCCCGCTGTTTGTTGAATCGAACCGCAAGGGGGGCGAAGCCGAAGCCCCGGTCAAGGATGTGCCGGCCGATATCCTCTCCACCCAGAGAGCCTTCAGCAATGTCTCGAAAAAAGTGACCCCTTCCGTTGTGAATATCTCGACCGTCAGCCGGAAAAAAATCATTCAGCCCTTTTTTGAAACCAATCCCCTTTTCGAAGAGTTTTTCGGCGCCCCGCAGACCCGGCGGGATAAAAGCCTCGGCTCCGGCTTCCTGATCAGCAAGGATGGCTACATCGTAACCAACGACCATGTCGTGCGCGATGCCGAGAGTATCCAGGTCAAGCTCTCCAACGACAAGGTGTACGATGCCAAGGTGATCGGCGGTGACCAGAAAACCGACATCGCCGTTATCAAGATCAATGCGGCCGATCTTCCGACCGTGGTATTGGGAGATTCCGACAAACTTGAGGTCGGACAGTGGGCGATCGCGATCGGCAACCCCTTCGGCCTTGACCGGACGATGACGGTCGGCGTCATATCAGCCACCGGCCGCTCCAATATGGGTATAGAGACCTACGAAAACTTTATCCAGACCGATGCCTCCATCAACCCCGGCAACTCCGGGGGGCCGCTTCTGAACGTCTACGGGGAGGTGGTCGGCATCAACACCGCCATCGTGGCGGCGGGGCAGGGGATCGGCTTCGCCATTCCGATGAATATGGCCAAGCCGGTTTTTTCCCAGCTGATTCAGAAGGGGAACGTCAGCCGCGGCTACATGGGGGTAACGATCCAGCCGGTGACCGAGGAACTGGCGCGGTCATTCGGGCTGAAACAGGCCAAGGGCGCCCTGATCAATGATGTTATCAAAGGGGGTCCGGCCGACAAGGCAGGGGTTCGGCAGGGAGATGTTGTCATCGCCCTGAACGGCGCCGAGGTCAAGGACCCCTCCCACCTCCAGCGCCGGGTTGCCGAAGCGGGGGTCGGCACGGTCGCGAAAATCACCGTCTTCCGTGACGGCAAGGCGCTTGAGCTGAGCATAACCCTGGCAAGCGCCGACACTGCACCCAAACAGCGGCAGCGTATGGAGCGGAGTGGTCGCCAGCAGGAGGGGGAAGCGGATCTGCTCGGCCTGATCGTCGAAAATGCCGAGGGAGGTGAAGGTGTCGTCGTTGTTGATGTGGCGAATGGGGGAGCCGCCGCCGAAGCCGGCATTATGCGGGGGGACGTGATTGTGTCGATAAACCGCAAAAGGATTTCCACCACGGCTGAATACAGCCGTGCCATCCGGCAGGCTGCCCGTGGGGGCACCCTGATAATTCTGGTCCATCGCGGTGATGCGAGCATCTACTTTGCATTACGCACAAAATAGTGCTATGGTGTCAATCTGTATAAACTGGATAGTTCGTTAGCCGAAATGTTTTCTGCCCAAAATGCGGAAAATTTTTGCAACCCACTGAACTTTCGCTACATGAGGGACGTCATCCATGAACATGATAGATAACCCGGATCAGGCAAAGCGGCTGGCCAGAGCCATTCTTTCCGATGTGGCCATGTACAACAAGGAAAAGGTCGAGAACGGCATCAAGAACGACAATATCTTCGATGTTCTTAGTGAGGAGCTTGAAGAGGGGCGCCAGCATTTTCTCTCCCGGGTTTCCACCGACGTCAACCCGGAGGTGATCTACGGGACCGCCGTGGTGGATGTCCTTATCAAGCGGGCTGGCAAGATCGAATCTTCCATCTGGTAACGAATCGCCATACTGTTTAATTTCTGCAAGGCGTGCCTTCTTCGGTGCGCCTTTGCTGTTTATCCCATATGCTTCAGTTTAAACGCATTTTTCAGACCTGTTGAGGAACTATATGAATCATCTTTCACTTGTATTCTCCCCCGAAAACGAACCGACCAGAATTGATCTTTTTCTCAGCCGTGAGATGGGAGGGGAATCCCGGGCTACAGTCCAGAGACTCGTCGAAACCGGCAACGTGCTGGTCGACGGCAAACAGGTACGCACGTCGCTGAAGCTCAAGGGGGGGGAACGGATCGAGGTCACCATCCCGCCGCCGCTGCCGGCCCAGCCGTTACCAGAGCCGATCCCGCTGGAGGTGTTGTACGAGGACAGCGATCTGATCGTGATCAACAAGGAGGCCGGAATGGTGGTGCATCCCGGGGCCGGCAACACGAGCGGCACCCTGGTAAACGCCCTGCTGGCGCACTGCAACGATCTGGCCGGTATAGGAGGCGAGCTGCGCCCCGGCATCGTTCACCGTCTCGACAAGGGGACTTCCGGCGTGCTGGTGGCCGCGAAACATGACCGGGCCCACCAGGCGCTTTCGGAGCAATTCAGCGCCCACACCGTCAAACGCATCTATCAGGCGCTGATCTATGGTTCTCCGCCGGAGGATACCGGCAAGATCGAGGGTATCATCGGCCGCCACCCGACCGAACGGCTCCGCCTGTCAGGAAAGGCCAAAAACGGGAAGTATGCGGTTACCCGCTGGAAGGTGAAGGAGCGCTACGGCAGGGTTTCACTGGTGGAACTGCGACTGGAGACCGGGCGGACGCACCAGATCAGGGTACACCTGACCGAAGCCGGGTTCCCGTTGCTGGGAGACCCGCTCTACCCGGACGGAGGGCGCTGTAACAACATTCCCGACACCCAGCTGCGCGGCATGATCAACCGCCTCGGCCGTCAGGCCTTGCACGCCCGCTGCCTCGGCTTCATTCACCCGTCGAGCGGCGAGTATCTGGAGTTTACGACCGAACCGCCGGAGGACATGCAGGAACTGCTGGCGTACCTGCGGGAAAAGGTTACCTGAGCAGATCTTCCAGCCGCAGCAGCTGCTCCAGATTCTGGCTGAGGTACACGGGGCAGCCGAGCTGTTCCGGCACCCGCAGGTCCACGTCATAACGGTCTCCGACAAACAGGACCTGTTCCGGAGAGAGCCCGATCTCCTCCAGTACCTTTTTCACCATCCCTTCATCCGGCTTTCCCCGCCAGCTGTCATCGATCGTAAAGATGCCGCGGGCCAAGCCGTCCAGCCCGAGATAATCCATGATGCGGGTCGTCAGGACGCGGTTGTTGTTCGTGTAAATGTACAGCGAAAACGTCCCTGCAAGGCCTTCCAGCAGCCGTATTACCCGCTCGTCCCGGACCAGATATGCTTCCGGCCTGAGGGTGCGCTCGAAGTGGCGATGCAGCTCCCGGACGTCCCCCCCCAGCTCTGTACAGACCGCGGAGAGGGTCTGAACCGTGCCGCTTTCTTCGACAAGCCTCTGGCGGGTAGCGGTCATCAGCTCCACCGCCGCCGCCGGAGTGATCCCCCTGGCTCCGGCAATATAGGCAGCCGCCGCGTTCTGGATCTCGGCTGCAAAACGGTCACACACATACAGGGTGCCGTCGAGGTCGAAAACAATCCCGCGTATTTCAGCAGACGACAGCAGTGGCATTTACCCTCCGATCCTGCGCTGACAGAGCAACCTGGGGGCAGCAACGCCCCTGGACTGGATCAACACCTTGAAGGTATCACCCATGCCGCCTTCGGGCATGATCAGCTTTTTGAGGGTCAAACGGAGGCGCAGTTTCTCTTCTTCTGATCTGTCAGAGCGTTCGATTTCCTCGATTTCCTCGATAATACCGGCTGAAAGGAGGAAGCGGTACTGCTCACCGAACCAGACATTGTTCAACCCCTGCTCTTCTCCGCATGCCATCAGTGATGTAAAATCGACGTGCGCCGTTATGTCCTGCAATCCCGGACGGAGGTAGGGATTCTCCTCGATCTGGTGGCGGTAGTAACAGAGGAGCGTCCCGAGCTTGCGCCGCGGCGTGTAGAGTTCAGACGCGGTATAGCCGTAATCGATGGTCAGAATGAATCCCTGCCGGAGCGCTTTCGATGCTGCCGTCAGCCATTGCGGAGCATTCAGATTCACTTCGGCCTGCTGGGCGGGATGAAGTTCCACTGCAGCCCGCTTCAGATATGCTTCAAGCTCCGGTGTTGACGGCTCGCCTGCCTCTTCGGCAAACCCGCCATCCGTGCAGCTCACATATATCTCCTTCAGGCCGTCGGAGGTCATGACGACCCGATGGACCGGCAGGGCATCGACCAGTTCATTGGTGTAGAGGCAGCCGCTGAAGGTAAAACGTCCCGATGCAAACTCATCCGGGGAAAGCCACGAGAGCCGGGTAATGTGAGCGGCCAGCATCTCGCGCTGCGCCGATTCAAGGGAAGGCTCCTGCTCCACCAGCACCAGTTCCAGTCCCAGGAACATCTCCGGTTCGCGTTCCGCCAGAAAATTCATGATATCGCAGGCCAGCTGGCCGTTTCCAGCGCCGCATTCCACCAGGGTAAAAACGGCGGGACTCCCCATGGTACGCCACATCTGGGCGATCTCGCGGGCAATCACCCGCCCGAAAGCGGCATGCACGGTGATGCTGGTGTAAAAATCCCCCTCGGCGCCAACCTTGCGCCCCGGAGAGGTATAGTAGCCGAGCCCCGGTTCGTAGAGGCAGGCCCCCATGAAGTCGGCAAAGGTGATGCGCCCCCGCGCTGCGATGCGGGCGGCCAGGATGCTGCTGAGCTTATTATCGCTTGTCATGTCGTATCCTTGTCATGTAATGGGTGGAGAACGGAACGTACTCACTTTGCCTGCGGATTCAACGGCTTTTCCGCCTCTTTTCCCTTGCCCCGGTACATCTCCCGCATCCCTTTGACCTGGCGCCTGACCTCCTTGCGCAGTTCAGCCGGTTCCAGCACCTCGGCGTGTACCCCGTAGGAAAGGATCCACGATACCAGCTCCATCTGACCCGCGGCCTCGAACGTGACGACCACCCTCCCGTCCGAATCGGAGCCGATCTTCTGCCCCGGCATCCAGATCCGCTCCTTGATTGTATGGGCGATCTCGGACGAAAAACGGACCCGCACCTTCATAGGAGTGTCGCTGACGAGACCGAAGGCGCTGCTGAAATGGGCTTCCGGCTGGTAGCTGTCCGGGATCTCGAAACGCTGGCGGGTTACTTCCACCCCCCGGATCCGCTCCAGGGCGAAAAGGCGCATGCCGGAACGGTTGTGGGCATTCCCGAGCAGATAAATCCCCCCCTTGTGGAAGACCAGCGTATAGGGATCGACCTCATAACCCTCGGACTCATCTTTTCCCTTCTTCGCATAATTCAGCCTGATGCGGCACTGCTGCAGCAGCGCTTTCTGCAGATCGCCGACAAAGGGGGCTGACGGGGAGTAATCACGCGCCCCGTGCAGCAGCGGCAAGGAGACCCGCGCAATCCGCTCCAGATGGGCGGCATGACGGTCCGGCAGCACCGAATGGATGTTTTTGAACAGTTCGTCAATCTCGGCCTGAAACGGCGTGCCGGAAAGATGGGCCCCCAGGGAGCGGAGCAGGTAGAGCGACATCAGCTGCGGGAGGGTAAAGGTGATCGGGGGGAGGTTGCGGGACCTGGTCAGAAAGCTGTAGACCTTTTTCCCGTCGCTCCACTCGGTCGTCAGGCTGTAACCGGCCTGCTCAACCGCGTTCAGGTCGCGGTGAATCGTGCGCCGGTCAACGTCGCACTCTTCCGCAAGCTCATCCAGAGTCAGCCCCCGTCTTGTTTCCAGTAGCCGGATGATCGAATGCAGCCGCCCCGCCTGGGAGTATTTTTTCGCCGGTTTCCCTTTCAGCATTGGTTACCCCTTGCCGAATCTGAATTTATCGCTACAATAACTGCACATCTGCCAGTACCAAAGTACATCTGATTATCGCATCAAACCCCTCCAAACCTCCCCTTATCAAGGGAGGCTTAAAGACTTCCCCCCTGACAAGGGGGGATTGAGGGGGGTTGCGGGGAGTATTGTAGCGGTTTGAGCCATTTTGACAACCAATTTCTGACATATACTGTCATGCTGCATGACTGGCTCAACCAGCCCGGTTATGCTTCACTGTTCTTCATGAGCTTTCTGGCCTCGACACTGGTGCCGCTCGGGTCGGAATGGCTGCTGGTGATGATGCTGGCCGGCGGCTACGACCCGTTGTCATCCGTTGCGGTCGCTTCCGCCGGCAATTATCTGGGAGCTGTTGTCACCTATCTGATCGGAATCGCCGGCGGAAACTGGCTGATCGAAAAGGTCCTGCGGGTTTCCCCGCAGCAGCAGGAACGGGCCCGGCAGTATTATCGCCGCTACGGCGCCTTTTCGCTGTTTTTCTCCTGGCTGCCGATTGTAGGCGATCCACTCTGCCTGGCGGGGGGGATGCTGCGGATCAATTTCGGTCTGTTTACGCTGCTGGTCGCATCCGGCAAGCTGGTACGATATGCCGTCACAGCCTGGATGACCCTGGCTGCGGCCGGATAAACGGGACACCTCCCTATGACAGAATCAATCAGGCTTTCAACACTTGACACCCACTTTGCCGATTTTATCGTCCGCATCGATCGGCATCCCGGAGACGGGCTCTGGTGGGGTGCGGCCCTGGCCAGCTATTTTGCCGGGCGCGGCCACTCCTGTTTCAATCTTTCCGATACACCCGATGTCGCCTCCCTTCTCTTTCCGCAGGCGCCGCGAACACCGCCCCCCCCAGACATCCGTAGCTGGCGGGAGAGTCTGAAACTCTGCAACACAGTCGGCACGCCGGGGGCGTATACCCCGCTGGTTCTGGACGGGGGTGGCCGATTGTACCTTCATCGCTGCTGGGGGTATGAACAGCAGGTTGCAGCGGGCATCCTGTCACGCAGCAGGCCGGTTGCGATAAACGAAACCAGGCTGGATGACGCACTTGACCGCTATTTCCCCCCCCGAAGCGGCCCCGTTGACCTGCAGCGCTCGGCGGCCCGGATGGCGCTGACCCGCCGTTTCTCCGTCATTTCCGGCGGGCCGGGCACCGGCAAGACCGTCACCGTGGCGCGTATCCTGGCGCTGCTGCTCGACGTGGCGGGGGATTCCGCCCCGGAGATCTCGTTGGCCGCGCCGACCGGTAAAGCCGCCCTCCGCCTCCATCAGTCGATCATCCAGGCTGCCGACCGTCTTGATCTGCCGGACAACATCAGGGAACGCCTGCCGGCAAGCGTCAGCACGATCCACCGGCTGCTGGGCGTACAGGCCCGGGGTGGTTACCGGCATAACCGTGACAATCGGCTGTCCTGCGACATCCTGGTCGTTGACGAAGCGTCCATGGTTGATCTTCAGCTGATGGCCAGCCTGCTGGAAGCGCTCCGCGACGATGCCCGGGTCATCCTGCTGGGGGACCGCAATCAGCTGGCCTCGGTCGAAGCTGGTGCAGTGCTCGCCGACATCTGCGACAGCGCGGGTCCGGCCGCCGTCCCGGTAACGCAGCTGACCAAGAGTTACCGCTTCGGCGACGACAGCGGTATTGCCGCGTTGAGCCGGCTGATCAACTCCGGAGAGAGCGTTGCCGCCATGGAGCTGTTGAAATCAGGGGGGCACCCTGACATCCTCTGGCGGCAGTTGCCAACCGGCAGGGCGTTCGAAGACGCTTTCAAAACCGCCGCACGTGAGGGTTATGCCGGCTATGCCCGGGCGGCCTCTCCTGCGGAGGCACTTCAAGAGCTGGGCTCGTTCAGAGTTTTGTCACCACACCGATCTGGGCCGTACGGCGTGGAAAACCTGAATAATCTCTCCCTGGGCGCCCTCACCGCGGAGCGAAGAAATGACCCCCGGCGTTTCTCCATGATGCCGGTCACGATCACCGGAAACAACTACGAACTCGGGCTGTTTAACGGCGATACCGGGGTGTCGGCGGAGAGTGACGGCGGGGCGGCCGTCTGGTTCGAAAGCCCGGATGGGGGACTGCGCCACCTTTCCCCGCTCCGCCTCCCCCCCTCTGATGCCGCCTTTGCCCTCACCGTCCACAAAAGCCAGGGTTCAGAGTTTGACCGGGTGCTGCTGATCCTGCCGGATCACCTGTCGGAAGTGCTCACCCGGGAGCTGCTCTATACGGCGGTCACCCGTGCCCGCAGCCACATTGAAATCTGGGGCACGGAAGAGGTCATCCGCCAGTCGGTCGAACGGCGCACGCTCAGAACATCGGGGCTCGTCGAGCGGCTTGCGGCGGGCGGACAGAATGGCTGACGCACGCCCCCATACACCCCGCGGCGTCACCGGCAGGGCACCGCTCCCGCTGCTCAGCCGAGCCTGTCTTCTGGTGCTCCTGTTCCTCTTTGTTCATGGTGCTGCGCGGGGTGCGGAAAAAATCCCCGACGCCGGGCCGGGTGCCGCTGCCGCCGGCACTGAAGAAGGGACGATCGGCATCGATGAGAAGCTCGGCTCCAGGATACCGCTCGACATCACCTTCCGTGACGAGGGGGGCAAACCGGTCAGACTGGCGGAACTGGTCACCGGTCCGACAATCATCCTGCCGGTTTATTACAGTTGCACGAATGTCTGCTATAATCTGCAGTGGGGATTGGCGCAGGTGCTTCCCAGAATCAAGAGCAGGCCAAGTGAAGAGTACCGGGTGCTCTCGGTCAGCTTTGACGAGAACGACTCACCGCAAGTGGCAGCCAGGTTCAAGCGGGTCTACCTGACCTCGATGCACGCCCCCTTTCCCCAGGACGGCTGGCGCTTTCTAACCGGTGATGCCGAAACCATCCATCGGTTTACAAAAGCGGTCGGGTATAATTTTCAGCGCAGGGGACGGGATTTTCTCCATCCGGTAGCCAGTCTGATCGTCGCAAGGGACGGTACGATTGTCCGCTACCTTTACGGCTCAACCTTTCTCCCCAAGGATCTGGCCCTGGCACTGATCGAAGCGCGGGACGGCACATCCGGCTCCACCATCCGGAAAATGGTGGAGTATTGCTTTACCTTCGATCCGGGCCGGAAAACGTATGTTTTCAATATCCTGCGGGTCAGCGCCACGGTGGTGATCCTCTGCACCGGTGGATTTCTGGTTTTTTTGATTGTAACCGGCAGAAAACGTAAACAACCTGTTTCGAGGAAATAATGGATTCGATTGCGCCAACACAGACTGCCCACCGTACCAGCTTCTGGAACGATACCGGAAAATCGGGCATCACCTCCTGGATATTCTCCATCGACCACAAGCGGATCGGCCTCCTCTACTTTTATGCCACCTTCGGCTTCTTTCTGGCAGGGGTCCTGCTGGGTCTCCTGATCCGCATCGAATTGATGGCGCCGGGACGAACAATCATGGGGGCGCAGACCTACAACGCGCTCTTCACCGTGCATGGCGTCGTGATGATCTTCCTCTTCATCATCCCCGGTTTTCAGGGCTCCTTCGGCAACCTGGTCATGCCGATCCAGATCGGCGCCCGCGATGTTTCCTTTCCCCGTCTGAACCTCCTCTCCTGGTGGCTCTACATGACCGGCGCCGCGGTTATCCTAGTCTCGCTCTTCACCGGCGGCGGCCCGCCCGATACCGGCTGGACCTTCTATGTCCCCTTCAGCGCCCGCACCGGGACCAACGTCTCCCTGGCGGTCTTCGGGGTATTCATCGTCGGCTTTTCCTCGATCCTGACCGGGGTCAACTTTGTCACCACCATCCACCGGCTGCGTGCCCCCGGCATGTCCTGGGGACGGCTGCCGCTCTTTGTCTGGTCGCTCTACGCCACCGCCTGGGTGCAAATCCTGGCGACGCCGATCCTGGCCATCACCCTGGTGCTGATCGTGGCAGAGCGGCTGCTCGGCACCGGCCTGTTCGACCCGGCCAGGGGGGGTGACCCGGTCATGTACCAGCACCTGTTCTGGATCTACTCCCACCCGGCGGTCTACATCATGATCCTGCCGGGCATGGGGGTGGTCTCGGACATCATCCCGGTCTTTTCCCGCAAGCCGATCTTCGGCTACAAGATGATCGCCTTCTCCAGTCTGGCCATCGCCGCTTTCGGCTCCCTCGTATGGGGGCACCACATGTTTGTAAGCGGCATGAGCGACACCGCCGTGCTGGTCTTCTCGTTTCTGACCTTCATCGTCGCCATACCATCGGCCATAAAGGTGTTCAACTGGGTCTCCACCCTTTATCGCGGATCAATCTCCCTGGAAGCCCCCATGTTGTTCGCCCTCTCCTTCATCCTGCTCTTTTCCATCGGGGGACTAAGCGGACTGATCCTCGGCGCGGCCGCCACCGATGTCCACGTGCATGATACCCATTTCGTGGTGGGGCATTTCCACTACGTGATCTTCGGCGGATCCGGGTTCGCCTTTTTCGCCGCCATGCATTACTGGCTCCCCAAATTCTACGGCCGCCGCTATGCCGAAATGCCGGCGGTCGTGGCATGGGGGCTGATGTTCACCGGCTTCAACATCCTCTACTTTACCATGCAGGTTCTGGGGATGAAGGGGATGCCGCGGCGCTACTACGATTACCTGCCGGAATTCACCACCCTCAACCTGGTCGCCACAGCCGGAAGCTGGATCCTGGCCGCCGGTCTGGCTATCATGCTGATCAACCTGTTCCGGGGGCTGCACCGGGGGACGCCGTTCGAGGGGAATCCCTGGGGAGGGGCCACGCTGGAGTGGAGCATCCCCACTCCACCCCCGACGGAGAATTTTACTGAGGAACCGACCGTAACCCACGGGCCGTACGATTTCAGGGGAGCGGGCACGCCATGAGCCACCAGCTGCACCAGGATAACGCCGGCGCCAAACTCGGCATGTGGCTGTTCCTCTTCACGGAGCTGCTGCTCTTCGGCGGCCTGTTCCTGCTCTACGCAGTGTATCTCGAACGCTATCCACATGAGTTCGCCGCAGGAGGGAGACAGCTCGACTGGACCCTGGGCGCGGCCAACACCATCATCCTGCTCACCAGCAGCCTCTGTGCCGCCATGGCGGTTACCGCCGTGCAGCTGGGCGAGCGGCGACGCGCCGTGATGCTGATCGCCGGGACGATCCTCTGCGCCGCCGGCTTCATGCTGATCAAGTATTTCGAGTGGAGCGACAAGATCGGCCACGGCATCTATCCCGGTTCCGAACTTCTTGCGCAACTGGCGCCGGGGAAGTCGGTCTTCTTCAGCCTCTATTTCATGACGACCGGCATCCACGGCCTGCATGTGCTGATCGGCGCGCTGCTGCTGGCCTGGATCGCGACCAGGGTCAGGGGTGGAACGGTCACGGCCGATAACTTTATCCTGCTGGAAAACGGCGCGCTCTACTGGCACTTGGTGGATCTGATCTGGATATTCATCTTCCCGCTCTATTATCTGATACTGTGACGGGTAGACGTTTATACCAATTTATACATATTTATACTTGATATTGCTTATAC
>JBAQPK010000425.1:0-2294 GCA_049305715.1 Desulfuromonadaceae bacterium
GCATAACCCACCGCGCTCGATAAGTGCACGTCTAGGTACTATCGGCGATTGGCTTTCACCAACTGTAAAGCCCGCTCGACCAAACATGCCAGGCATCAACCCTGCTGTTTCCGGTATAGTGATTTTAACCTGATAGCTGCGGGTGACGGGGTCCCCGGAAGGCACCACGCGGCTTACAGTGCCTTTCAGGGGTGAGGAGAGGCCGTCGACGCCGATTTCCACAGGTTTGCCCACGGTAATGGCGGCGACATGGTTTTCGGCCACAAACGTTTCGAACAATAGGCCGTGGCCTGCCTCAAGCGTCAGTATCGGAGCACCAGGAACAGCGAGATCGCCGGCTCTCTTGACCCGTACCACCACCACGCCGTCCATAGGGCTTTTGATCTCGGTATAGTTGCGCTGGGACAGAGCTGTGTCGAAACCGGCCCGTGCCTGATTCAGGGCCTCGCGAGCGGCATCGAACTTTAGGCGAACCTTGCGTATCTCGTTGTCCGAGATGCTGCCGTGTTCGAATAAGCGCTGGAAACGCTCCAGATCGGTTTGTGCATCACGGAATGCAGCTTCAGCCGCGCCGACCACTGCCCTCCCCTGGCGGATGCCGCCTTCCACGTCCGCCCCGTCAATACGGGCAAGGATCTGCCCACGGCGCACCCGATCACCCTCCTGCACAAGAATTTGGCGGATGTAGCCGCTTAGCCTCGATGCAACATCGATACGCTGATCGGACACCACAGAACCCACGGCCGTGTACTGTACTGGCGCCCCCTCGGACGCTTTTGTCACTGGCAAGGTCCAGCTCTTGAGGACAGGTTGGGGGGACTTCGGTGTCCGGTCGCAGGCACACATAAACAAGGTAAATAGCAGTGACGATAGGAGTATGCTCAGTTTTTTTATTTTCATGAGGTTTCTGATTTTCCTTTATTATTGATGTGTTCCAGACCAAGGCGGCCAGTTGTTGTGCTGCGATACTTGAATCATATTGGGCAACACGCATTTCCAGTTGGCTCACTCAGGCCCGTGCGCAACAAATTAATTACATGTCTCGCCAGCACCTCAGGTTTATCCAACTCAGGCCGATGTCCTGGCATGAACTTGACACTTTTGCCAGCCTCAAAAGGAAAAAACACTAGACCGATGATCGAGATCGCAAGCATGTGGGTGTCATGACAAGAGTCTAGTTCGGCGGCCAAATCATGGAGGGCGACAAATAGATCCTTGAACACATGCTCCGCCAACTTGTGCTGGCGTGCCTCATCGCTGTCCAATAACACCCATTGCATAAGGCGTAGAAAATTCTTATCCGTTGCCACCAGGTTGGCAAATCCCGTAACGAATTTCTCCAGCCGCACCCACAGCGACTCGGGACCATTAAGATCGATAATTAGTGCAACCGACTTTCCCCTGAATTCATACATCACGGCGTCTAGGTAGAGATGTTCCTTGTCGGTAAAGTGATAGTAGAGTGCTGCGGGGGTAAGTCCCATAGCAGCGGCGACATCCCGCATGGAAACTCCATCGTAGCCATACTTGGCAAAAAGCAGGACAGATAATTCCAGAATTTCTTCCCGCGTTTTTCTCCTGACAATGGTTTGGGTCATTGAGTTACCTCGGCTGATTATTTAACGAACGTTTAGTAAGTCAGTTTAAACAAAAAAAATGCCTTGTCAAGGTGGTTATTGTAGGGGTTCAAATAACAGCCAAAAAAGTGCAGGGTCCCTACTTCAACTTTCAACGCGCGTGACATAAATGGAATAGACGGCGAACTTCGCTTTTCACACGCCATTCTTTCCGGGTCAGAACGGCTTGACTGGCAACATGCAGAACAACACCCCACCGACTTCTTTGAGAAACTGCGCAAGACTCACCAACGGCAGCAGATTGCGAAGAGTTACAACTCTTTCATAGTTTTTCACTTTCTTACGCAAATTCTATTCAACGCTTGAAACCTTTTACGAGGCAGGGCAGCGTGCGTTTTTCGCGCGCACTCCTAGCAGATTTCGATGATCTCGGCTGGGTCAAATTGCAGGAAACGGATCTGCCCAAGGTGGCTGGATGATGGTGTCCGGCCGGTCAAGTTCATCGCCCTTTGTTCTTTTCTCATTGCCTCAATCGGTCACCAGCTTATTTTACGTTTAATGCTTTGCGCTTTTTCCCACAATTCCAAACCGGACACCCATGTTCTCCATTTTTCAACCTCCAGTGCTGCATAACTGTTTAAATCATCCAGTTTGCGCGGCAACATGGAGGGTATGACAAAGCGCCGGAGCTCTTTTATCTCTACCATGGTTTCCTTC
>JBAQPK010000426.1:0-4209 GCA_049305715.1 Desulfuromonadaceae bacterium
GGATACAGATCTGAGCGAAACTGAAATTCTGGCTCTGATCCGGATCAAGTCGGATAAAAACTTTCTGGCAAGTACGGCAAAGTTGCTCGATGAGCTGTATCAAAGAAAAATTGTTCTGGACGGGAAAGTTTTTCAGACTGATATCCGTCATGGACTCGAAATTTCTGATAACAATGGTCACCCCATCGGTGGAGTTGACTTGTCCACCAAATTTACCGAGATCGGAGAGGCGCGCGGGATCGTCAGCACGTGGAGTTTCAAGGGCGTGGGCGCCGCCTCAGACAATGCCCGTATTTCGGCGGTGATAGCCAGAATGCTGCTTCCCAATCTTTTCTATAACCGCGAAGCGACCGAATTGCGGTCCCGTAGAGCCATGGAGACGGTGCGGCCGGTACTCTTCAAGCTGCAGAAGGGGGAGACGGTCGTGCGGGTCGGCGAACGGATAACCCCGGAACAGGCCCATAAGCTCCAGGCCATCTTCGGCAGTCAGCGCAGCGGCAGCCGCATCTTTACGGCCCTCGGAACCTTTGCCCTGATCCTCGTGCTGTTTTATTTCCCTTACCGGTTTGCCTGCAAAAACATTCGAAAATTCAATCCGACCAATAAAGATGTCCTGATCATTTCCCTGCTGGTCACGGTCAGCTTCATCTGCTTCAAGACCGCCCTGCTGATCACCAATAATATCGGACCGGTATTCCCGTCTGTCGATGCATCGAGTTACTTCTATCTGTTTCCGTTTGCCGCCGGAGCGATGGTTGTCCGGATATTTATCAATTCCGAGGTTGCGCTGGTCTATTGCGCCATCCTGGCTCCGCTGCTCGGAATCATGTTTGAGAACAACATGCTGGTCGTCATCTATTCGCTACTGGGGAGTATCGTCGGCGCTCACGGTGTTCGTCATTGCACCAATCGCGGCACGATCTTCGCCGCCGGTTCCAAGATTTCTGTTGTCAATCTGGCTCTGGCGCTGTCGTTCCAGACTTTTAACAATGCCATTTTCACAACGCAAACCTTGTTCGTGGCTTTTTTTGCTCTGCTCAGCGGGTTCATCAGTGCCGGCTTCGTATCGAGTTTTATTCCGATCATTGAAACACTCTTTCAATACACGACCGATATCAAGCTGTTGGAGCTTGCAAACCTCAACACTCCGGTGCTTCGTGAACTGATGGTCAAGGCTCCCGGCACCTATCATCACAGCGTTGTTGTCGGCAACCTGGTAGAGGCGGCCGCGGAATCTATCGGTGCCAATCCCCTGTTGGCGCGGGTTGCGGCCTATTATCACGATATCGGCAAGGCCTCGAAACCGAACTATTTTATTGAAAATCAGGCAGGTGAAGATAATCGCCATGACAAACTCGCGCCCAGCATGAGCGCGCTGATCCTGATTTCCCATATCAAGGAAGGGGCTGAACTGGCTCGTGAAAACAGGTTGGGGCAGCAAATTGTTGATATCATCCGCCAGCACCATGGCACCGCGCTGATCAAATTCTTCTACGAACGCGCCAAGAGTCAGGCCGCGTCAAGCGGGCAGATTGTCGAGGAAAAGGATTTCCGCTATCCCGGTCCCAAACCGCAGACGCGCGAGGCAGGCATTGTCATGCTGGCGGATTGTGTTGAAGCGGCATCCCGCACCCTGGTAAATCCAACGTCTGACCGTATTCAGGGGTTGGTACAGAAACTGATCAATAATATTTTTATCGATGGTCAGCTGGATGAATGTGAGTTGACTCTTAAAAACCTTCATGAAATTGCCAAAAGTTTTACCGGTATTCTGAACGGCATCTTTCATCATCGGGTTGATTATCCGGAGCCTGCCCACAAGGGGGGTGACAGCTCAAGAAAGACGGAAGCCCGTGACCCTGCCAAAACTGAACCTGGAGCCCTGCCACATGCTGATATTATTGAACAATCGCCAGAGACGCCACCCCTTCAAGAGCCGGCAGCTCAAAAAGGTGGCGGAGAGAATCTTAAGCGCCTTGGGATGTCCTGACGGAACGGAACTTTCTGTCTCGGTCGTCGGGGACCGCTCGATCCGGATCATTAACCGGGAGTATCTTGCCAAAGATCGCCCGACCAATGTGATTTCGTTCTCTCTGCAGGAAGGGGAGTGCGTGGGGGGGGATCCGCACGCACTGGGCGATGTGATAATCTCGGCCGACACTGCGGCCCGGGAGGCCGAAGAGGGTGGCATGGCGTTCTTTGAGCGTCTCTCGTTCCTGTTGCTGCACGGGATTTTACATCTCTGTGGTTATGACCATGAACGGAGCGGTGAGGCGGAAGCACAAAAAATGCAGCAGAAGGAGCAGCAGCTATTCAGAATCCTGATGAAGGAAAGGTTGCTAAGCCAACCCGGTTTATAGAGTCGGCCAACTGCGCCATTGAAGGAATCCTGCACGCGGCCCGCGCTGAAAAGCATATGCGCATTCATTTCATTGCGGCGATTGCCGTGCTGCTGGCGGTGCTGTTTCTTAAAGTGACCCCGCTGGAGTTTGCGCTCCTTGCGCTTTCCATTTTGGCAGTGCTCTGCGCGGAGATGTTCAATACCGCTATTGAAGCGGTTGTCGATCTCGTCTCCCCCGACTACCATCCGCTGGCTAAAACCGCGAAAGACACGGCCGCCGGAGCCGTATTCATTACCGCCTGCGGTGCCGCCATCATGGGGTACCTGATCCTGGCAAAATACGTCATGCCACGCTATGGGGAGGTTCTTGCTATGTTTGGCACTGTGTCTGACATGGGTACGGTTGTCTCTATACTGATTGTGGTAATTGTCGTCGTTATCGTAAAGAGCGCCACCGGTACCGGCACCTCGCTCCAGGGCGGAATACCGAGCGGACACGCGGCTGTTGCGTTCTCAATCGCCACCGCGGTATCGCTTAATACCCGTGATCCGCTTATTTCCGTACTCTCACTCTTTATGGCAATCATGGTAAGTCACTCGCGGCTGTTGCTGAAAATTCACACGCTGCGCGAAACAGTCATCGGCGCAGGTATCGGCGCCGGAATTACGCTGCTGGTTCTTCAGCTTTTCAAGTGGTTTGCATGACAAACCCAAACGAATAAGACAAAACGGCATGTACCGCGGAGGACGCGGAGTGACGCGGAACAGAATCAAAAAAATCGGAGTACTTCGGATTTTCATCGTTCGAAGTACTCCCGTTTTTCTCCAGCTGATTTTTCCCCCTGCGAAAACTCTGCGTCCTCTGTTGTTCAACGGGCCGGCGGGAGCGTCATAATGAGGACACGAATAAAAGAGATTCTTGCTCAGGGAAAAGAAGCCTCGACCTGTTCCTTTTCCGGATGGGTGCGGTCGGTCAGGGCGTCAAAGGGGATTTGTTTTATCGTTCTCAATGACGGGTCAAATGTGGACGGCATCCAGGTCGTGGCGGATGCCACTCTGCCGAATTTTTCCGATATCGGCAGGGTCGGGACGGGAACCGCACTTACCGTTGAGGGCTTACTGGTTGAATCACCGGCAGCCGGACAGAAATGGGAGCTGGCGGCGGCGTCGATAGAAATAGTCGGTATGGCCGATGACAGCTACCCTCTCCAGAAAAAACGCCACACCTTCGAGTACCTGCGCACCATTGCACACCTGCGACCCCGCACCAACAGTTTCGGGGCGGTGTTTCGTCTGAGATCGCGGCTTGCCCAGGCGGTTCACCACTTTTTTTCCGAACGGGAATTCCTGTATGTCCATACCCCCATCATCACCGCCGGCGACTGTGAAGGCGCCGGGGAGCTGTTTCGCGTCACGACGCTGGATGCGGCTGATCCGCCCGTTCTCGATGGTCAGCCTGATTTCGGCCAGGATTTTTTCGGTCAGAAAACCGGATTGACCGTCAGCGGCCAGCTTGAAGGGGAGCTGTTTGCCCAGGCATTCGGAGATATCTACACGTTTGGCCCGACGTTCCGGGCGGAAAACTCCAACACCTCCCGCCATGCCTCCGAGTTCTGGATGATCGAACCGGAGATGGCGTTCGCGACGCTGGCCGACGATGCCGAACTGGCGGAGGAATTTGTCCGGTGTCTCTGCCGTGTTGCCCTCGAAGAGTGTGCGGCCGACATGGCTTTCTTTGACAGCCATATTGAAAACGGTCTGATCGAGCGGATCCGCAAGGTGGCGGAGGCGGACTTTGTCCGGATGGAATATAGCGATGCGATCGAGCGTTTGCAGCGATCCGGAGCCACGTTCGCGTATCCGGTGGA
>JBAQPK010000427.1:0-2364 GCA_049305715.1 Desulfuromonadaceae bacterium
CAGACAGCTCCTCCTGCAGTATCAGGAGCGGATCAATCCGCCGGGCGGTCAGTATCAGGCGGTTTCCCCCGGTGGCAAACATGCGGGTACAGGCCGTACCGAATCCGGCCGATGCGCCGGTAATGAAAATGGTTTTTCCGCTCATGGTGCCTCCCGTTGTATCAACCGAAGCGTATTGAACTATCGCGGGCTATTTTAGACCAGTTGAAGCAATGTTTCCAGTAACCCGTCCCGCCCGATCCCTCTCCGTTCGCAGAGATCCAGCATGGCATCCGGTACCGGTGCGCAGACGGTCAATCCGCCCGCTTCATCCAGTGCCAGTGCCGTCCTGAATGAATGCAGCGCGAATCCCGGCAACTCTGGCAGGTCGCCGCCGCCATAGCGTTTGTCGCCTACGACCGGACGCCCGATCGAAGCCAGGTGGCGGCGGATCTGGTGCATCCGTCCGCTGATCGGGGTGACAGCCAGCAGGGAACAGTTTTCACCGGCAAGAATGATATTGTAGCGGGTCTCAGACTCCTTGCCGTCCAGCGTATCGTTGATGACTCCGCTGCTTTCAGGGGTTCCCCATACCAGTGCCAGATAGAGCTTGTCCAGGCCGGTTTCTTTTACCTGTCGGCCGTAAATGGCGGCAGAACTGGAACTTTTGGCCAGAATGACCGCTCCCGATGTGCCGCGATCGAGACGGTTGACCGGATACAGTTTGCAGGGTGTGGCTCGCTGGAGCATATACGCCTGTCCGACGTCCACCAGGTTCTCCTCGAATTCCGCGGTGCGGTGCATCGGCAGACCGGGGGGCTTGTTGGCAATCAGAATCAGGCTGTCTTCGTAGAGGATATCCAGCGCCGGCCGGATCGGCGTCAGTTGTGCAGCCGTAGCGGCACTCTCCTTGAGCGTGACGGTGTCGTGGAGGGACAGCAGGGTGTTGGCTGTTTCCGGAGCGCCATTGAGCTTGGCGGCCCCGCTTTTGATCAGTTTGCGTGCGTAGCCGAACGGCGATGACGGCATCAGGGTCCGCAGGTAGCTTTCCAGACGGCGGCAGTGGTCCCGGTGGGTAATTTCAAAGGAGAGCATACGTATGACAGGCTGGGGAGGCCGGGTTTACACTACTAGCCGGTCATCCTTGTAGCCTGCATTTACCTCCAGCGCTTCATTCATGGCGCGAATGGCGACTTCAAGCTGGCTGTCATCCGGCTCGCGGGTGGTCAGGCGCTGCAGCGCCAGTCCGGGAGTGATTACAAGTTTGACGAGCGGGTGGCTGTCGTGCTGAGCGCTCCATTTCAGAAATTCATAGGAGATACCGGCGATCATCGGGAGCAGTATTATCCTCGATCCAGCCTTGAGATAGAACGGCCAGAGTTTGGGAATCAGGGAGAATACGGCGATGCTGACCAGCATCACGATCAGCAGGAAACTGGTGCCGCAGCGTGGATGGAGGCGGCTGTAACGGCGCACATTCTCAACCGTCAACACAACCCCGTCCTCGAAGGCGAATATGGATTTGTGCTCGGCGCCATGGTACTGGAAGACCCGCTGAATATCTTCCATCCGTGAGATGGCCCAGATGTAGAGGAGAAAGACAACCACCCGGATGACGCCGTCCACCAGGTTGAAGACGATGTTGTTGTCGCCGATGACCGGCGTCAGCAGTTTGGTCAGATAGAGCGGGAACAGGAAAAACAGGCAGATCCCGAAACCGAAGGCAATCGACATCGTACCGGCCATGGCCCATGAAGAGAGCTCGCTCCCCCCCTCTTTGCCGCCGTCATTTTTCTTCTCGTTTTCCTTCTCTTTTTCATCTTCGGTCATCGCTTCATTGGCTGAAAAATTCAGAGCCTTGATGCCAATGATCAGGGAGGTGAAGAGCGCTACCGCACCGCGCAGTATCGGTAGCTTGACGATCGGAAAACGCTCGGAGAGCGGCACCACCAGCTCCTTCCTGACGATGATCTCGCCGTCGGGACGGCGGACTGCAATGGCTACCGAGCGGGGGGCACGCATCATAACCCCTTCAATGACCGCCTGTCCGCCAACGTGTATCTTATCCATGTGACCTCTTTATTTTTTCTGTGACTTGAGTTTTGAATTTAACAGGTGGAAAATTAACGGTTTCGGCTTTGCCTTTAAAGCTATTCCAGATTTTTGAAGAATTCCCTGACATCGGCTGTCTGCCCGCAGCAGAACTTTCCCTCAGGACAGGGGTCGCCTACGCATCCTGGACCGGCTTGACGGAAGATGACCGGAGCCGCCTTTTTAACCAGTCGCAGCATCTCGATACTCATCTCGCGAATTTCCCACTGGGCACGCTGACAGCAGCGGAGGGCAAAAAAGTGCAGCAGTTCGCGGGCGTTCATGGTCATGATG
>JBAQPK010000428.1:0-2699 GCA_049305715.1 Desulfuromonadaceae bacterium
GCACGGTGAGGCTGGTGGCGGTGGCCGGCAGAGTGAAGGCACCAACTACCGGTGCGGTGGTGTCAGGAAGCGTAACGGTCACGCTGGCGCTCTTGGCGGGCGAGACGTTGCCTGCCGCATCCCTGGCATAGGCGTAGAAAGTGTTGCTGCCAGCGACGGCAGTGACACTGGTCGGTGCGGTTGTCGTCCAGCCGGTGGCAGATGCCAGCGGAGCGGTGGCGCTCTTGTTGATCAGATAGCCGGTAACGCCAACATTGTCGGTGGCGGTGAAGCTGCTGACCGGCACGGTGAGGCTGGTGGCGGTGGCTGGCAGGGTGAAGGCACCAACTACCGGTGCGGCGGTGTCAGGCAGCGTAACGGTCACGCTGGCGCTCCTGGCAAGCGAGACGTTGCCTGCCACATCCTTGGCCCAGGCATAGAAGGTGTTACTGCCGGCGACGGCGGTGACGCTGGTCGGAGCCGTTGCACTCCAGCCGGTGGCAGATGCCAGCGGAGCGGTGGCGCTCTTGTTGATCAGATAACCGGTAACGCCCACGTTGTCGGTGGCGGTGAAGCTGCTGACCGGCACGGTCAGGCTGGTGGTGGTTGCCGGCAGGGTGAAGGCGCTGACTACGGGAACGGTGGTATCGACCGCCGAAGCAACGGTAAGGGTAACGTTGACGGACTTCTCAGCGTGGACGTCACCCGTCCCGGTGCCGTTCTGATTGCCGAAGTAGGCCATCTTCCAGGTATAGGTGCCTGCAGTAGCGGGTGCCGGAGCCGAGAGGACTGCCGGGTAAATGGTTGAACCGCCCATGCCGCTCTGGTTGCCGGTGGAACGGGCAATTTCGGCGCCGCTCTGGTCATAGAGGCGTGCACCGATCCAGCCGGACCGTGCGCCAGAAGAGGTTAGAGTTACAGTTACTGTTTCACCGGGGGCGTAGGAGGTCGTTTTGTTCGTTGTCGCGGCAATGGTTCCACTGTGCTGGTGGCAACCGGCGCAGGTGGCAACGGTCGGGGCTGTATGGCAGTTGACGCAGCCTCTGCTCGAAAAATATGTCGATTGAGCAAAAGCATCTGTCCCCTTCAGCTGATACCCTATAAGTGCGGCTCCTACAAGCGCCATTGCAAAGAAGAATTGCACTGACGTTTTACTGATAAATTTCATATCTACTCCTTTTGTTGTTTGCTCGGAACGAAGCGTCCCCTTGTTCGACTGCTCTCCATCGGTGTTCGGAAGTGGTGTTTTCTTCATTTCTTTCACGTTTCCTCCGTTTCCTGGTTGTGCTCCCGGATGATTTTGGACACAAAAAAGCCGGGGCCGATATCGTGTGATATTTTGGCAACCCGGCTATCTCGATGAGACCCTGTAGGCTTTCCGCACCACCCTCGCGAATGGTTAAGTATTATCTAATACCAACAATTTGTTTCCATACCGAAAAACAGCGTCGCTGCGAACCGGTATGAGCAGACACCCTCTCGGGCGCCACTGACATTACTGCTGCTTAAATAACCTCCTTTTCCTGGTTTGTGCCCACAAAAAAGCCGGGGCCGATATCGAGTGATATTTCGGCAACCCGGCTGTCTCTGTGAGACCCTATGGCTTTCTGTCCTACCCTCACGGATAGTTTAGTATTATCGTGTATCGTTCGAATATTTGTTTACGAATTTAGTCCACTTTAAAATAACAGAAAAAAAAAATCAATCAAAAAAACACACTGCCCTTTTCCCCTCTGCTGAGAATGAAAGAATTTCATTCTCAGGGAAGAATCCTCATCTCGCATACTGCCTGGTTTTGACCTGACATTAATGAATCGGCACACTCCCCCAAAAAAACTATAAGGCACCCCGTTTTTTGGAGCGATCATGGTGTTGGCCCCGTGTGCTGTTACTGATGTGCTTGGGTTCGGTGATATCCGATGATAACGACCACAACTTGTCACAGAATCTGTTGATCGCGCTTCGGGCGAAATCCAGATCACCGGTATCAGATTCCCCCTGTGCCCTGAGCTGACTGATCTCTACTGTCAGGGAATTCATTATCCGCCTCAATACTTTTGCCCGTGCTTTTCTCATTTCAATGTTCATGATTGAGATCCTCACAAGTTTCCTTACTCATCCAGAAATATTATACTACTTTTTTTACCTCTTCGCCGCTTTGACAGTTTTCTCATTTAAGGACTGCCAATCAGGCTGTGACCATCTCCGGCGCGGTCAGATGCGATGGCAGCCAAAACAGAGCTGGGAGCCGGCTATCGGCAACATGAGCAGATTTTGATTGCGCGAGATATCCGCTATTGGGATATCCTAACACCGCTGGCGGAGCGTGCAAGTGGTTTCAATAAATAAATTTTATTATAACAGTATAATTTTTTGCGGTGACACGAGCGGAAAAAAATTTTTCACACCTAGTTGACAACTACATTTCACCGTCTATAATAATTTTCAAATAAACATATTGCCAAATCCCGGGTGACCGGGACACGGAAAACTACGGAACTGAAAACCTCGTTATTTAATTCAGTTGGCCGGGTTGCTGGTTGCCTCCACCACGTGGAGGCTCTGAGCGGTCCGGCCTTTGTCATTTCCGGACAACGAAACTCAGATATAAATCCGATGAGGCTGTCAACAAAAAGCGTGCTGATCAACTCAATGATATCAGCCGGAAGGAGGTAGAAAAATGATACCCAAAAGAAAGAGTAGCATTTTTGGCGCGTTAC
>JBAQPK010000429.1:0-8519 GCA_049305715.1 Desulfuromonadaceae bacterium
ATCAAACTCTTCAGACATATAGCGTTCCGGAGTCCGGAGTTCTTTTTCGGCTATCGTTTCAAAACGACCCAGCAAGAGCGGGTCGGTACAGAAACGGCCGCTCTTGTGAAGGCACGAATCCTGATCGCAGAGGTCGAAAAGCTGGATTTCGCTGCAAAGACGCTGAGGCAGAACATCCGTTTTCAGATCGGAATCAGTCATGGAGGTTTTCCCTTCAGCAGGTACCGCGTAAAAATTCCGCGGCTTTGGCAACATCCTCCCTGCAACCGATATATACCGGACAGCGTTGATCAAGACCTTCCGGGACAATGTCGAGGATCGGGATTTCACCATTTGTTGCCGATCCCCCGGCCTGTTCAATCAGGAACGCCATCGGGTTGAGCTCAAACAGCAGGCGCAACTTGCCATTAGGGCTATCACTGAGCGCCGGATACATGAAGAGTCCCTTCCCCTTCATTAGGACCTGATTGATATCCGGCACGAATCCGCCGGAATATCGTAGCTTTGATCCTTTATCTTCCAGATAGCGGATAAAGCGCTCATTTCCCTCACTGTATTTCTTGCGCAAACCACCGGGTGAATAGATATCGCCGGCCGGCATCATCTGGATATTCTCCCGGGTAAGCGTATATTCCATTAACTGATTCATAGTGAACTCGTAAACGCCCTTTCCGACCGAATAAACCATGGAGACGCGGGGGCCGTACAGGATATAAACGGCGCCGACCATTTTACGACCCGGCTGAAGCAGATCATCCCCCTGATAGATACCGACAATAGTGCCGACCGCCAGATTGACATCAACGAGAGAAGATCCATCCAGAGGGTCGTAGGCAACTGAAAACATTCCCTTCGGGTTGCTGGTAACCTGAAAAATATCCTCCATCTCTTCGGATGCGATATTGCACACGACTCCTGAATGCTGCAGGCGCTTGCGCATGATACGATCGGAGAGGACATCGAGGGCAAGCTGCTCTTCGCCGTACAGGTTGGAAGTGCCGGCAACACCCAGATCGCCGGTGCGAACGGCGTTAATCACATACTTGCTTGCTTCGGCAATTTCACAGATAAGATGGACAAGATTGCCGCTGATGTTCTGATCACGCAGATGCTGACGCAGATCAATCTGGAATTTTGTCTTGCCTGCCTGACTATACATGCTTCCTCCGAACTGAATTAAATGAGTCTGTTAGTGCAACGAACATACTGAAAAATGGCTGTTTTAGCAAGATTAAAAGGATATTTTACAGCGAATAAAAGAAACGGGACGAGCCGACTGAACACTTTTCGGCATTTTTCAATATCACATAGCTTAAGAATCGGAAACCGGCGTACCACAGTACTTGCAGGTAGAGTTTTTCCAGGGAAAGGTTTCACCGCATTGTTTGCACATTCGAAAGTGCCCCTTGATTTCGCGGGTTGGTTTTTCGAAGTGAAGGACGATAAGAAAGAACGGAAAGATACATAACAGACCCCATAGCAGTGGGTTTTTACCCCTTGAGATTGCGAGTTTGAAACCTAATGCGGCCGGAAGACCGAAAATAAGCAGCAGGAAAATCATTTCACTCATACGTTGCCCCACATTTTCATCAGGATTTAATTACTCATTTGCTGCAAACGTTTATTACGTCCCATAACACCGGCATCATTTATCCCGACTGGCTGGACATACGTCCTAATGAATAAAAGGGAATACTCGCGGATAACAATCACGAGCAAAGATACTGATGCCTACAGTAAAATACGGGAAGTTTGCGTATAATGATGAGTCACCACGTAGTCGAAGATTGTCAGATACAACAGAAGGTTGGGCTACTGCCCAACCTTCTGTTGTCCCGGCATCAATTCATCAAGGACGATCAGATAGCCATCCGGATCAAAACACCACATTTCCTTGACACCGTACGGCTTGATATCGAGCGGGTAGAGAACCTCAAGTCCCTCCTCCATGATCGCATCACGGATATCCTCGATATCAGTGACTTCAAAATGGAGCGTAACGCCAATGCCGCGCGGGAACATGCTGAAACGCGGTTCCAACACCGGGTGAGCTTTTATGACATCAGCCTCCTCCACAAAAACAATCGCCATGCCATCCATATCAACTACCAGATGATCGGGAGCACCTTTCGAAGTGAAAGAACGTCGCACCGGCAATTCAAGAATTCCGGCGTAAAAAGCTTCCGTCACGACCAGTTGCGAAACAGTCAGCTGAATTGAATGTGGAGCGCGATGCGCCTTCACTCAATACCCTTGTAAAAGATCGTCACAAACCCGGACAAACGAGAAAGCCAGTTACTATAGATCAATATACCAATCACAATCAGGAAAACCCCCGTGATAATTTCAAAAATATGGATATATTTTTTGAAACGGTTGAATACCACCAGAAAACGATGCATGGCAAGAGCAGATAGAAAGAACGGTACGCCCAACCCCATGGAATATACCATCAGGAGCAGAATTCCCTGATACACACTATCCTCTGTAGCAGCCACCGCAAGTATGGCCGCAAGTATCGGTCCGATACAGGGAGTCCATCCGGCGGCAAACGCAATACCGACCAGAAAACTTCCGGCATACCCTGCCGGTTTGTGTTTAATGGAAACTCTTTTCTCACCCAATAGAAATTTTAGATGCAGAAGTCCGGTTACATGGATACCGAGTAACACAAGAAGGACGCCACCTATTTTTCTAATGAGGATCGCATGTTCCTGCAGGAAAGATCCAATGTATGTAGCCGAAGCCCCCAACAGGACGAACACGAATGTAAAACCACAGATAAAACATAACGAATGGAGGATTGATTTTTGCCGGATGATGTGCGAGGGGTGTTCCGCCTGCAAGTCAGCGAAAGAAATACCGGTGATATACGTAATATAGGAAGGGATCAGCGGAAGGACACACGGCGATAAAAACGACAGCAGACCTGCGATAAAAGCCCCGATGTAGGTTACTTCCTGGCTAATCATAGGAGTTCCCTATTTCATCAATCCTTCAAGAAATGACACAACATCCGGGGAATCCCACGCGAATCCCCCAATGATTTTCTTAACAATAATTCCTTGTTTGTCAATAATGAATGATTCTGGAACCCCGGTAATGCCATAGGATTTGGCTGAAGCACCACTTTCGTCAAAATATGCCGGAAGTGAAAAACCGGACTCTTTAAAAAACGATTCAATAGCCGGCTTTCCACCTTCATCTATTGAAATCGCAACCATCTGAAACGGCTTGCCGGCCATAATACTGTTCAATTTCATCATGGAGGGGACCTCTTCACGACAGGGGGGACACCAGGTTGCCCAAAAATTCAGCAGGACCACCTTGCCTTTCAGATCAGACAGCTTCAGGGTGCTCCCATTGGCAAGAGATGTGACGGAAACGTCCGGAGCAGAGCCTTTTTCAGTGGCAACAGCACCTTTATTTGGAGTTTCCGCCTTGGTACAGGCGGTCAATGGCAGAAACAGGCATGCTATAAAAAGGAACAGAATCCGCTGCATGAGACCTCCGGGATGTAGTGATATGCAACAGAACAGGGAAAAAGTATATGGCCTGAAAGCAGACTTACTTGCTGCGCGTTACTACATATTCAGACAGGCTGAGCAGAGCTTCGCGAACGGGTGACGCTGCAAACTGATTCAGATGGCTTTTGCAGCGATCTACGTAGAAGCGGGCGGTCTCGATTGTATAGGTAATCCCGCCGTACTGATTAACAAGTCCGGATACAGCCCGGAAATCATTCAGCGACATTTCATCCTGTTCAACAACGACTTCAATCAAAGCGCGTTCAGAATCACTGCAATGTCGAAGCGTGTGGATCAGCGGCAGTGTAATCTTACCCTCTTCAAGATCATGGCCGATGCTCTTGCCGAACTCTTCCTCTGTGGCGACATAATCAAGAATATCATCCATCAACTGGAACGCAATGCCGAGATCCATCCCGAAATCGGCCAAAGCCTGCTGATGCCCCTGTGGTACCCCGCCGAGAATTGCTCCGGCCTCGCAGGCAGCTGACATCAGAATAGCGGTTTTGGCACGGACTACATTGATATACCGCTCTTCCGTCAAGTCAAGTTCACCCGTGCAGAGGAGCTGCATGACCTCTCCCTCCGCAATTACTGTCGTAGCACCGGAAAGAATCCGCAGAATATCCATGCTGCCGACATTTACCATGAGCGAAAATGACTTTGAAAACAGAAAGTCTCCGACCAACACGGATGCTTCGTTACCCCACAGAGTATTGGCGGAGGCGATGCCTCGCCGCAGTGTCGCACTGTCGACAACATCGTCGTGCAGCAAGGTCGCCGTATGAATAAACTCAATAACACTCGCCAGCGGCACAGCCTTGTCCGCAGTATAGCCGCTCAGGCGGGCGGCAAGCAGCAGCAGAGCGGGGCGAACACGCTTGCCCCCACTGGAAAGGACGTACTCTCCGACTTTGCGAATCAGGGGAACATCTGATTGCAGATCTTTGCGGAACTGTTGTTCGACCAGCTTGAGATCTTCACCTATTATGTTGAGCGCAGCCTGCATTTGATGACATCCTTTGATAAATTCAACGCATAGTAAAGGAACGGCTGACGGTTTGTCAAAGCATTTTTGGTCAGGATTTATGGTATGTTGAGAGCTGTTGGGCATAATCTTTCGATTGCCAGACGCTGCGGCACGGTATATGGTAGCAGAAGCTTATCAAGAGATGAGCGACAAAGGAAAGAATATGCGATTTGATGAACTTCCGATTCCGGAGCAAGTGCTTCGAGGAATTGCTGACACCGGTTTTACCATCTGTACCCCCATTCAGGAGCAGACCCTTCCGATTACTCTGACAGGAACAGACATTGCCGGCCAGGCACAGACAGGGACCGGGAAAACAGCGGCCTTTCTGATTTCACTTTTTACCCGGCTTCTTGCAGATAGGCCTGTCGGGAGACCACGTGCGCTGATTCTGGCGCCGACCCGCGAGCTGGTTGTTCAGATTGAAGCGGATGCCAGGCAACTGGGAGCTCACTGCGGTTTCGTCGTCCAGGCTATCTATGGCGGTGTGGATTACATGAAGCAGAAGAATGCCCTGCTGGACGGCGCCGATATTATCGTTGGCACTCCAGGGCGCTTGATCGACTATCTCAAACAAAAGATCTACAGCCTGAAAGACATCGAGGTTTTGGTTATTGATGAAGCTGACCGTATGTTCGATCTCGGTTTTATTGCCGATCTTCGCTTTATCCTCCGGAAACTGCCTCCATTTGAAAAGCGCCAGAACATGATGTTTTCGGCAACCCTCAATCCCCGGGTCATGGAGTTGGCATACGAGTTCATGAATTCGCCAACCAAGGTGTCGGTAACCCCGGAATCCATGACCGCCGAACGGGTGGAACAGCTCCTGTTTCACTGTTCCAGAAAAGAGAAGTTTTCCCTTCTTTTGGGACTTCTGCGCCGTGAGGGCATGGCGCGTACCATGATATTTATCAACACCAAACGGGAGGCGGAACACCTGCACAACCTCCTGAATGCAAACGGTTTTCCCTGTAAAGTTATTTCCGGGGATGTTGAACAGCGCAAACGGATGAAAATCCTCGACGACTTCAAAGACGGCACCCTCCCGATTCTGATTGCGACCGATGTCGCATCACGGGGTCTGCACATTGATGGTGTTTCCCATGTTATAAATTACGATTTACCACAGGATTGCGAGGATTATGTCCATCGCATCGGTCGTACCGCCCGTGCCGGTGCAGAAGGAAAGGCGATTTCTCTCGCTGATGAGGACGGTGCTTTCTTTCTGGAGGCAATTGAAGAGTATATCAAAGCAAAGATTCCCACCGAATGGGCTGATGATGATCTGTATGTACTCGATTATGTTCGGACGGCCAGACCAAAGCGGGTTCAGGATCTGAAGAGGGACAAACCGGGCGCCGGCCGGGGAAGTGACAAAAACAGGCGGCCTGCGGCAAGCCCGCATAAAAAGACAGCCATGGCAATTGCCAAGCCGGCAGCAACCATTCCTTCAACTGAAGAAAACGCCAAAAAGAAACCACGCCGGCGTAAAAGAAATACCAAACCGGCCGGGGAACAAGCAGCCGTTAAGACAACCGAGCAGGTGTAAAAAAAGCAGCGCCCTTTTCTTAATCATTGAAGGGCGCTGCTTTTACACCATATATGCATACGGGACAGCATTGAACATCCTGTTACACCCCCTGCCCCGACGATACACCTTTTATTCTGTCACCACTCTCTTTGCGGACAAGACACCTCCGCTAGCCTGCAGCAATTCATGCCTCCTCGACCGCAGTTTCCGGCTCTTCAGCGCCTTCAGCTACTTCAGTGCTTTCAGCATTTTGCTCACCCTTACGTGCTTTCTTTTCATCCTTCTTCTTCTGACGCTCCAGTTCCTTCTTGCGCTTTTCAAACGAATAATTCGGCTTGGCCATGTTCATTTCTCCTTTTTATTCAAACTTGGAATGGGATGTAACTATCGCAGAAATTACCTGCAGCCTGCCGCATGATGACTCTTGGAAAGGTAATAATCATAGGTGCCTTCATACACCCGCATCTCGCCATGATCAACCTCAAAAACACGATCAACAAGCAGTCGCAGGAAATGCCGGTCGTGGCTGACCAGCACAATCGTCCCGCCGAAATTTTTGAGAGTTTCCAGCAGCATTTCCCGAGAGCGGATATCGAGATGATTAGTTGGTTCATCAAGGATCAGAAAATTGACCGGACGAGCCAGAATTGTAGCCAGTACCACCCGGCTCTTCTCACCACCTGAAAGATTTTCGATACGCTTCTCCACCGTATCACCAGAAAAAAGGAAGGCGCCGAGCAGATTACGGATCGTGCCGATGGTGGCAAGCGGCATATGTTCCTGCATCGTTTCGAAAATAGTCTTCCTGGGATCAAGCAGATCCATGGCATGCTGGCTGAAGTAGCCGATCTCTACATTTGCACCGATCGTCATGCTCCCGGCGGTTGGGCCGGTCTGACCCGCCAGGATCTTGAGAAATGTTGATTTACCGGCGCCGTTCACTCCGACGACGGCAATCTTGTTCAGGCGCTTAACCATGCCGGTTACGCCGTTAAAAACAGGTTTTTCCCGGCCATCAGGAGTCATCCAGACCTTGCTGAGACTTTCAAAAGCGGCCACATCATCGCCGCTGCGGGGTGGGTCGGCAAAACCGAAACGCACCGTCCTCTCCTCGGCAGGGATTTCAATCCGCTCGATTTTTTCCAGCTTCTTGACTCGCGATTGTACCTGGGCGGCATGGGAGGCGCGGGCGGCAAAACGGGCGATGAACTCCTCCTCCTTGGCCAGCATATCCTGCTGACGTTTGTGTGAAGCGATCAGCTGTTCAAGACGGATATCCCGCTCCCGTTCATAGAAATCATAATTTCCACCGTAGGTTGTTACGGTGGTATTGACTACTTCGATGACCCTGGTCACGACCCGGTTCATAAAGTCACGATCATGGCTGGTCATCAGGAGCGCCCCTTTAAATTCACTGGAAAGCCACTCCTCCAGCCAGACAATCGATTCGACATCCAGGTGGTTAGTCGGTTCGTCAAGGAGCAGCACGTCCGGCTTGAGAGTCAAGATACTGGCAAGAGCGATCCGCATCTTCCAACCGCCGCTGAACGATTCGACCGGATGATTGTAACGGTCAGGGCCGATCCCGAGCCCGGTCAGAACTGTCTGAGCACGTGAGTCAAGATCATACCCCTCCATATGCTCAAACTCTTCAACTGCAGTACCATACCGCTCCAGAAGGGATGCCATCTGATCATCGGACTGCGGCTCGCACATGGCCGCCTCCATCTCCTTCATCTCCGCGGCCAGGCGCACGGTAGACCCGCAGGTGGCCATAACCTCCTCAAGTGCGGAGCGCCCGGACATATCGCCTACATCCTGGGAAAAATAGCCGATTGTTGTTTTTTTGGGGAGGATCACATCGCCTGAATCCGGCTCCTCCTGTCCGGCTATGATTCGGAAAACCGTCGTTTTCCCGGCACCGTTCGGACCGACCAGTCCGGTATGTGTTCCAGGCAGGATCTGACATGATGCGTCACGGAACAGGACCTGTGAACCATACTGTTTTGATATGTTTGACAATTGAACCATGTTGTTAAGCTCCCTGTTCTGCTGATGAAAATATATTCTGTGAACGAATCACACGGCTTATCCGAGCGGGATCAGCCACACGTAAGGCACCATGCCGTAATTCCACCCGAGGCAGAGCCGCCGATAGCCGGAGAAGAGCAGCCCTTCCCCGCAGCTGCTGAGGATTATCGGGGCCTTTAGTGACAAGGAACCGGCACCCTGCAGTGCATCCTCCATCCGGGAATAATTCCTCCGGTATCCCCGCTTCGATCGCGCAAGATAGGTCTGGTAGTCATCATAACTGTGATACGAAAGCGCAACCGGAATTTCGCCGATGGTATAAGCGCGAGGATAGGAAACCAGCGCCCCACTGTCAAACCGGGAAACGATCCGTTCCCACGTGACTGCATGGGAACGGTAC
>JBAQPK010000430.1:0-3133 GCA_049305715.1 Desulfuromonadaceae bacterium
GACTCGGTCAATGCGCCGTTTTTCCGGACCAATGGCTTTGTTATCCGCTTGGCACTATTGATAAACTGATAACCAAAACGGCCGCGCACGCACAACTGACCCTTATGGAACCCCTGTTCCTGGTCATAAACCGTGGTTAGTACCTTGTTATCTTTAACACCAAGTGTCAGATTGCAGCCTGTGCCACAATAGCCACAGACCGAGTCATGTTTGGTCAGTGCCCAGAAACGGGACTTGAATTTGAATGGACGGGCCAGCAACGATCCGACCGGACAGACGGAAACACATGAACCGCAAAATTCACAGTTCAGACCCTTCTCGAATTCACAGCCAATTTTTGTTTCAATGCCACGATCAATAAATGTCAGTGCGCCAAAACCGACTATTTCGTCACAGATGCGGACACACTTGCCGCAGAGCACGCAACGATTCATATCGCGTTCGATCAATGGGTTGTTATAATCAATTTCGTGCTGGAATTTTGAGTCAACAAAACGGTTGCTGTTGACCTGATAGTCATAGGTAAGGTTTTGAAGATCGCAATCACCACCCTTGTCGCAAACCGGACAATCGAGCGGATGGTTGAGGAGCAATAATTCGAGGACCAACTTACGGGCCTTGATAATATCAGGGGTTTCAGTGTTTATGATCATCCCTTCCGTTACCGGGGTCGTACAGGCGGGGATTTGGCGCCCCTTCATCTGCTCAACCTCAACCAGACACATACGGCAGGCACCAAACGGCTTCAGTTTCTTGTCGTGGCACAGGATAGGAATTTTGATGCCGTTCAGCTTGGCAGCATCATAAATCGTGGAATCTTTGGGTGCAGTGACTTGCTTGTCGTTTATTGTAAGATTAACCATCTAAAACCTCTGTTCGTAAGTTTAATCAACCGATCCGGTACAGCCGGACTATACGAGGGCCATGAATCGACAAGCGTCGTAGCAGGATTTACATTTGGTACATTTTTCCTTGTCCAGATAAGCCAATTGCCCTTTTTCCCAGACTATCGCATCAACTGGACAAGCTTTTTTACAGGCACCACACTTGACGCACTTTTCTTCCGACACTTCCCAAAGCAGCAGATCTTTGCAACAGTTGGAAGGGCAGCGTTTGTCGTTGATGTGTGCTTCATATTCAGAGCGGAAATAACTAATCGTTGAAAGGACCGGATTTGGCGCCGTTTGTCCCAAACCGCAAAGAGAAGCCTTCTTAATGGATGCGCCCAAGTCAAGCAGAGCATCGATATCCGATGGCTCACCGCGTCCCTCGGTGATTTTAGTGAGTATATCCAGCATGACTTTGAGGCCGATCCGGCAGGGAACACACTTGCCGCACGATTCAGTTCTGGTAAAAGTCAGAAAGAATTTGGCAACATCAACCATGCAGGTTGTTTCGTCCATAACAACCAGACCACCGGACCCCATCATGGCGCCGGCCTGAATCAGAGCGTTGTAGTCAACCAGCGTGTCCAGCAGTTCTTCAGGTATGCAGCCACCGGACGGCCCACCGGCCTGAACTGCCTTGAATTTGCGGTTATTTACGATCCCGCCGCAAACATCAAAAAGGACTTCGCGAACCTTCATACCGGCTGGAACTTCAACCAGACCCGTATGCTTAACCTTGCCGGTAACGGCGAAGATTTTGGTCCCCTTGGTCGTCTCCGTACCAAGGGATGCATACCAGTCTGAGCCGTTGTTGATGATATGACGGACATTGGCAAAGGTTTCTACGTTGTTGATGTTGGTAGGATGGCCCCATAAACCCCTGACGGCAGGAAATGGAGGTCGTGGGCGACTCATGCCGCGCTCACCTTCAATAGAAGCCATCAAAGCGGTCTCTTCACCGCAGACGAATGCGCCAGCGCCCATCTTGATGCGCATGTCGAAGTCGAGACCCCAACCTTTAATGTTTTTACCCAGATAACCCTTTTCATAGCAAACATCAATAGCGTGCTGAAGTCTCTGCACAGCGAGGGGGTATTCGGCACGAACATAAACATAACCGTATGTAGCGCCGATTGCGTAACCGGCAATCTGCATACCTTCGATAATGCAGTAGGGGTCGCCCTCCAGAATAGATCTATCCATAAAAGCGCCTGGGTCACCCTCGTCGGCATTACAGATCAGATACTTGTGATCGCCGGGAGACGCCTTGCAGAAAGACCACTTCATGCCGGTAGGGAAACCACCGCCCCCACGACCGCGAAGACCGGATTTTTTTACCTCTTCAATAACTTCGTCCTGCTTCATGCTCTTGACACATTTTTCAATAGCCTGAAAACCCTTTGATTCTCCACCAAGATATGCATCCAGGCTGTCGGGGTCAATTTCACCGCAGTTGCCCATGACAACACGCATCTGTCTTTCGAGAAAAATGTTGTAATATGGCTTGGCCTTGCGTTTCTCCATGGTCGTATTGGCAATGATATGTTCCTTGACAATACCCTCAACCTCTTCCGGCAAAACGAAGTCGTAAGTGACCCGTCCTTGTTCAGGGGTGATAATATCAACGAGTACGTCGTTGGCACAGAGTCCTCGGCAGCCGGTCTTAATGACATCGCAACGCTTACCGATAGTAGCGGTCAGACCCTGCTCGGCGATTACACGATTGAACTCCGCCTCGACACCCTTTGCCCCGGCAGAAATACCGCCAGTTCCCTGACAGATTAAAATCTGAATACCTGAATTTTCGCCCATGCGTTGTGTCCTCTAGCGTGAGTCCGCTTAATCAAGCGGGAGTGCAGAATATTTAGCTACGATTTCATCGACCTTCTGAACCGTCATTTTGCCGTATGTATCATCGTTGACCATTGAAAGCGGCGCCATACCACAGGCGCCCAGACAGGCAACCTCTTCAAAGGTGAAGCGGAGATCCGCACTGGTTTCCGTATGGCCAATGTGCAAAAGATTGAAGAAAGTTTCTTTAATTCTTTGTGCTCCCTGAACATGGCACGCGGTACCTACACAAACCCGGATAATAAACCGGCCACGCGGCTTGAGGTGAAACTGGGCGTAAAAGGTAAGAACCCCATATATCTGGCTGGGGTATACATTCAGACGCTCAGCGACATGGTCTGCAACCTTGCGCGGTATATAGCCGTAGGCATCCTGAACACCCTGCAGGACAGGCA
>JBAQPK010000431.1:0-2577 GCA_049305715.1 Desulfuromonadaceae bacterium
GAATGACTGCTGCAGCCATTACCGGGCCCGCCAGCGGGCCACGGCCTGCTTCATCGATTCCGGCCACGCAGGTAAAGCCGCTACGGTATGCTGTTTTTTCGAACGACAGAGTGTCGAGGGGTGTCCCCGAAAATAGTTCGCCTTGATGCGTCATGGTTCAGTCCTGGCCCTGATAAACAGGACACGCGTGTTAACGACGTATTATTCTGACAGCCCCAACAAACTCGAAACTGATTATTAACATGCTGAAAAATCCGGGAAATTATTTCCCATGAACTAAAACAAAAAGCCCCGCGGAAGCGGGGCTTTTTGTAAACTATTTGGCAACCGGTACGTATTTTTTCTCGCGAATTCTGGCTGCTTTACCGCGCAATTTACGCAGGTAGTAGAGTTTTGCGCGACGGACATGACCGCGAACCATGACTTCGATGTTTTCAATGTTTGGTGAGTGAAGCGGAAATGTTCTTTCAACGCCGATGTTGTTGGAAATTTTGCGAACCGTAAAGGTCTCGCGCACGCCGCCGTTCTGACGGGCAATGCAAACGCCCTGATAGGCCTGGATACGCTGTTTGTCTCCCTCGACAATTCGTACATGTACTTTTACCGTATCCCCGACCTTGAAAGGGATTACATTTTTCTTCATTTGGTCAAATTCCAGAAAATCGATGGTGTTCATTGGTTACCTTCCTCCTGTATGATGCTCGGTTTGTGAGTTTGTGTCTCTTCGCGTTCAATTCCCCTCAGTCGATCAAGCATGATTGCTGCTGCAGAACGAACCGAGAGATGGTTGTATATTCCGTTTCCTGCGATTGGTTCAAGTATAAGATCAGCGGTTGTAAAACATTCTTCAGTCAACCCCCATCCGGTACCTAATAAAAGCAGATATGGCTGATCAGCTTCCAAGAGGAGATTTCTGAACGTCCCCAGCGTGGTCGAACCGGAGCGTTGTGCGGCACCGGTTACCGCTGTCTTTACCGGTTTGCTGAATCCACTTTGAAAATCCGCTACTGCTGATGCCAGTGACGGAATCACCCGCACAATGTCCAACGCCTGTCTACGATCAGGGTTATAGTCAGCTCCCCATCCATGTTGCCAGTGGCCACTTATCCGCTCAGCCAGTTTCCGCTGCTCTTCGGAAGGGGTCACAATGTAAAAGCGGTCGAGACCGAACGTTTTTGATGAACGGGCAATATCATGTTGATCAAGATTTGTTAAAGCAGAGGTGACAACCTCATGGTGCTTGTTGTAAACCGGATAATGAACAAGGGCAATCGCCAGATTACACGCCAAGGTGTCACTTTCCATTGGCTTCCTCCTGCTCAATCTCCGCCAGCATCTTCCGGTCTTCCGGTGTCAGCGTGACCTGTGAGAGCAAATCCGGACGAAGGACCCTGGTCTTGCGCAGTGATTCCTTACGGCGCCATTTTCTTATCAGCTCATGATTTCCGGAAAGCAGTGGTTCCGGGACAGTCAGGCCTTTGAATTCGGGGGGACGAGTATAATGTGGATACTCCAGTAATCCGTCTCCAAATGAATCCGACCCAGCCGATTCGTCGCTGCCAAGTGCTCCGGGAATCAGTCTTGTTACGGAGTCAACAATTGCCATTGCGGCAATCTCACCGCCAGAGAGAACAAAATCACCAAGCGAAATGTCATCCTCAGCGTAGATCGAGCGGATTCTTTCATCAATCCCCTCATAACGACCGCACACAATAATCAATCCCGCCTTCTCGGCGAGCTCGAGAGCGACGTTGTGGGTGAGCCGCCGTCCGTGGGGTGATGTGAATACAACGGTTGATGCCGGATGCAGAGACTTTACCGACTCAATACATGCTGCCAGAGGGCCGGCTTTCATGACCATTCCCGCACCGCCGCCGTAGGGTGAATCATCTGCCGTCTGATGCCGATCGGTTGCCCAGTCGCGAATGTTGTGGAGCGAAATGTCAATGAGCTGTTTGTCTTTGGCCCGCTTGATAATGCTTTCATCAAAAGGGCCGGAAAACATCCCGGTGAACAGGGTCAGAATGTCAAATCTCATAGATCAAGCAGACCGTCAAGCGGGGTGATAATCATCTTTTTTCCCGGTATGTCAACATGAGCAATTACATCGGCTATGGCCGGGATCAAATACTCTTTGGAGTTGCCGCGCACGACGTAGATATCGCTGCTGCCGGTTTCAAAGATATCGACAAGTGTTCCCAGTTCAATGCCCTGATCGGTATGAACGACAAGTCCGATCAGGTCGCGCCAGTAATATTCATCTTCATCCGGAACAGGAAGCTGGCTTCGTTTCAAGCAAAGTTCGGATCCGGTCATGAACAGAACCTGATTTATATCGGAAAAATCATCCAGACCCAGAATGAAGCCGCCGGAATGGGCAGAAACACTCTTTACGGAATATTCACGGAGCGCGCTGTCCTTCCCTTTCAGGAAAACGGTCTCAGCGGATTGCAAACTGCTTATATTGCCGGAATAAGAGAAGACTTTTAAAAGTCCCTTAATTCCGTGTGTACCGATGATCTTGCCAACCGGAATAAATTCATCTTGATCTGTCATTTACTCTACAATCTTGAGAAT
>JBAQPK010000432.1:0-2131 GCA_049305715.1 Desulfuromonadaceae bacterium
TATAAAAACGGCCCATCATCTGGAGATGCTAAAGCATATGAAAGAAATACGGAGTATGCTGACGGACGACCAGTTTAAGAACATGAAGAAAATGATGCCGATAAAGGGTCAGAAAAGAGCGGCAAAGAAAATGATGATGAAGAAGTAATTCCGATTGATAAAAGGAGAACGCACCATGAAAGTACACTGCTCTCTGCCTGTGATGGCGGTGCTGACTGCCCTGCTGGCGTTCAGCGCGCCTCTCCACGCTGCGACGGATATGGACAGCCGCATCGAATCCTCCGCAAAACAGTCATATGTGTTCAAGACCTACCTTCAGGGAGATGATATCAATATCAAATCCAGGGACGGGGCCGTCACATTGACCGGGGTCGTTTCCGAGAACTTCCATAAATCATTGGCGCTGGAGACTGTAACAGGCCTCCCCGGTGTCAAGAGCGTGGACAACAGGCTGGAAGTCAAAGGTGCGCCCCCCACCGCAAACTCGGATGCGTGGCTTCGTGATAAAGTGAGGGTCGCGCTCCTGTTTCATCGCAGCGTAAGCGCCGCCAAAACCGAGGTTGATGTCAAAGACGGTATCGTGACCCTGCGCGGTGTTGCTGCCAGCTGGGCACAAATGGAATTGACAACCGAATACGCCCGGGATGTCGAAGGGGTCAGGGACGTCAAAAACGAGATGACGGTGCCCCAGGCCTCGAAAAAAGCGCCCCGCACAATAGGTGAAAAGGTCGATGACGCTTCCATCACCGCCCAGGTCAATATGTCATTGCTGAATCATCGTTCGACGAGTATCCTCACTACCACGGTCAAGACGAAGCGCGGTGTGGTAACGGTGGGCGGGAAGGCCAGGAATTCGGCCGAAAAGGACCTGGTCACCAAACTTGTCGCAGACATTAACGGCGTCAAGGGCGTAAGGAACCGGATGACCATTGAGTAGTCCGGCTCCGGGACCAAAGGGACTGCATGGCGGCTGCCGGGCCGGTACTCTTCGACGGCAGAACACGGGACGAATTATTTTGAGAATTTATGAGAAAAGGGCGCATTGCGGTGCGCCCTTTTTTAGTCCATTCAGCCAATTAAAAAGAAGCAAAAGGAAAAAAATGGACAGAGTAAAAATTGGCTGCAACTATGAAAGGCAACCCTTCTGGAAGGTGATCCTCGGTGTCCCGCTGATCTATCTGCCGATTATTACGACCGTGCCGTTCGTGATTATCGGGGTGCTTCTGGTCAAAACACATCTGAAATATGTCGGCGGCATGGATATTAAATCGTATTGGGATTTTGTACCGACCTGGACGTCGCACCGGTACAAAAATACCGAGCAGCCAACCATCAATATTTCCCGGTTTCATCTGGCGCATTACAAGTTGTTCTGGATCTTAAACTGTAAGCACTATTGTCCGATGAGCGTCGCACTCTTCAGCTACGCGGCGTATCTGGTGAAAATAGTCGAGAACTGGTGGTGCCCGTTTGCCCATGACCGAAAACAGAAATATGTAGAAGGCGCTATTGATATCTCCTTTTGGCATGTTGATCCGGAGGAGCTCAAAAAGCTGGATCCTGAAGACAGACAAAACCCGATCTGGAATGAGAAGGGTTGATGGCAGGCAGCTTTTCCAGCTCCTGAGAGCCAGGAACGTTTATTTTAACGGTCTGGCAAGGTACCCGTAGAATCTTTGCATACTGCCTCAAAGAAGTCCGTCATAGAAAATGATGGATTTCTCTGACGGCTTTCCCTCTCCCCTCACGTCCTCTTTCCATTTTAAACTGTCCCGATCACATGCCGAGACAGAGTGCCGCATAGATTCGGGCGGCCCCCGACACCTCTTCGAAAACGACCCGTTCATCGGGCGTATGTGCGGTTTCCAGCGAACCGGGACCGAGAATAAGCGGTTTAACACCAGCCGCAAAAAAGAGATTGCCGTCGGAATGGGAGCGAAAGGGGTCCATCTGCAGCGAAAGGCCGAGCTTTGGATAAACCTCCTGCAGTATCTGCGCCGGACGATTGCCGGTGCCAAGGGTGTAGCCGGCGGAGGCGAAATCGAAGGAGATCTCCAGATCCAGTCCGGGAATGGTCCGGTCGAGACCGGCGGCGACCTGGCGGATTGCATCCTGGAGCGCAACCGGGTCC
>JBAQPK010000433.1:0-5292 GCA_049305715.1 Desulfuromonadaceae bacterium
CCCCGCTACAGCATCATCACCGGCATCCCCTACGACCGCCCCAACACGACCATGGCCGGTTTTCCGCTCTGCCCCGACTGCCTGCGAGAATACCGGGATCCGCTCGACCGGCGCTTCCATGCCCAGCCGATCGCCTGCCACGCCTGCGGACCGCGGGTGACCCTGCTCACTTCCCGGGGAGAGGACATTGCAGAATGTGACGATGCGGTACTTCAGGCGGTTGAACTGCTTAAAAGCGGCGCAATCCTCGCGGTCAAGGGGATCGGCGGCTATCATCTGGCGGTGGATGCCTGCAACAACGATGCGGTACGACGGTTGCGGGAGCGGAAGAAACGTGACGAAAAGCCGTTCGCCGTCATGGCGGCGACTCTCGAAACAGCCCGCAGTCTGGCGCTGACCAGCGACATGGAAGAGCGGCTGCTGGTCTCTCCGGAAGCCCCGATCATTATCGTCAGGAAACGACCGGATACGTCGCTTTCGCCTCTGATTGCCCCCCGTAACGGCTGGCTCGGTCTGATGCTGCCATATGCGCCGCTGCATCATCTGCTGTTTCAGGGGTCACCCCTCCCCCCTCATCCTTCTTTCACCGCCTTGGTGATGACCAGCGGCAACATTTCCGACGAGCCGGTGGCCTTTGAAGACGATGAGGCCCAGCAGCGCCTGGCCGGAATCGCCGACTATTTCCTGCTCCATGACCGGCCGATTCACATTCGCAGCGATGACTCGGTGATGCGGGTGTTTCAGGGGAGACCGCTTTTTTATCGCCGCGCCCGGGGATACGCCCCGCGCGCCGTCACGCTCCCCTTCAAGGTTGAGCCGCTGCTGGCGACGGGCGCCGAACTGAAGAGCGCCGTCTGCCTCGCATCAGGATCCCGCGCCGTCCTCAGCCAGCATATCGGCGACCTGCAGAACCAGAGCACCTTCGACTCGTACGGCCATACGGTCGCGCACCTGTCCGGCATTCTGGCCATCACGCCCGGCCTGGTCGCCTGCGACCTGCACCCCAATTATCTTTCCTCCCGTTTTGCCGAGGATTCGGGAACCCCGCTGACACGAGTGCAGCACCATCATGCCCACCTCGCCTCCTGCATGGCGGAAAACGGCCTGGATGGCGACGTCATCGGGATCATATTCGACGGCACCGGTTACGGCCCTGACGGCACGGTCTGGGGGGGGGAGTTTCTGGCCGGCGGGTACCATGACTGCCGGCGCGCGGGGCACTTCCGGCCGGTGCACCTGCCGGGGGGGGATGCCGCCGTACGCGAACCATGGCGGATGGCGATGGCCTACCTGCATCAGGCTCTGGGGGGAGACGCTTTTGAAGTCGATCACCCGGTTACCCGGTTCCTTCCGAAGAAGGAGATGGCGCTGTTTGCCCGGATGCTGGAACGCAGCATCAACTCACCCCTGACCTCCAGCTGCGGACGGCTGTTTGATGCCGTGGCGGCGCTGCTGGGCCTGCGACATACCGTGTCGTACGACGGCCAGGGGGCAATCGAACTTGAAGCACTGGCGGAGAGCGCGGAAGACCGGGAGGGAGGAGACTACACCTGCTCAATCGGATCCCCTGATGAGGCGCCTCTCCAGCTGGACTTTTCCCCTATGATGCTGGAGATATTAGCCGATATCGCCGCCGGCATCGAGGCTTCGACCATCGCGCACCGCTTTCACCGGACCGTCGCCTCCGCCGCAACGGCCGCCTGCCTCCGTATTTCAAAGGCGACCTCCCTTGACCGCGTTATTCTCTCGGGGGGTGTTTTTCAGAATCGCCTTTTGAGTGAAATGATATATACTTCCCTTTCATCCAAAGGGCTGGCCGTTTTCACCCATCGCCTGGGGCCGCCGAACGACGGCGGCATCGCCCTGGGACAGGCTGCAATCGCAGGAAGGAGAAAGGTCTGATATGTGTCTTGGCGTTCCGATGAAAATAATCAGTAAAGACGGCGACACCGTCGTCGCCGAAGTGGACGGCGTACGGAAAGAGGCCAGCGTCATGCTCCTGAATGAAGAGGTGGCGGTCGGCGATTATGTGATCGTCCACGCCGGTTTTGCCATTTCCCGGCTGGATGAGGAGTATGCGACCGAGACCATTCGCCTGATGCGGGAAGTCTTTTCGGAAGAGGACATGGCATGAATCGGGACATAAAGGGGGACATGAAGCAGGGCATGAAATTCCAGGATGAATTCAGGGACCGCGGCCTGGTGCAGAACATGGCGGGCAATATCCGCCGCATGGCGGAGCGGCTGCCGGCGCCGGTCAACTTCATGGAGGTCTGCGGCACCCATACCATGTCGATCTACCAGTACGGCATCCGTTCCCTGCTCCCCGACAACGTCCGCCTGATCTCCGGCCCCGGCTGTCCGGTCTGCGTCACCCCGATCGGCTACGTCGACAAGGCGCTGGCCTGCACAGCCGATCCGGCCAATATCGTCACCACCTTCGGCGACATGCTGCGCGTCCCCGGGAGCAGATCATCGTTGATGGAGGAACGGGCCACGGGGGCCGATGTACGCATCGTCTACTCGCCCCTTGACGCCGTTACAGTGGCGAAGAACAATCCGGAGCGGAGGGTGATATTCCTGGGGGTCGGTTTCGAGACCACAACCCCGGCGGTTGCCGCCGCGATTCTGGCAGCGGCCGCATCGGGACTCGCCAACTTCTCGGTTCTGGCGGCGCACAAGACCATCCCGATTCCCATGGAGATTTTGACCGCCGATCCTGAACTGGGACTCTCCGGTTACCTCTGCCCGGCCCATGTCAGTACGGTCATCGGCGGCAACGCCTACAGGCCGCTCGCCGAAAAGTACCATATTCCCTGTGTCGTCACCGGCTTCGAACCGGCGGATGTCATGCAGGGAATCGAGATGCTGCTCGCGCAGCGGCTGCGCGGGGAAAGCAGGGTCGAGATCCAGTACAGCCGGGCGGTTACCTGGGAGGGAAATCCCAAGGCCCGCGCGGTCATTGATCGCGTATTTGAGCCGTGCGACGCCGATTGGCGCGGCCTGGGTGTACTGCCGGAGACAGGCATGGCCATCAGGCCCGAGTATGCGGCGTTCGATGCCGAGCGGGTTCTGACCCTGAACGTCCCGGAGGCGGCAGAAAACCCGGCCTGTCTCTGCGGAGAAGTACTTAAGGGGAAGCTGACACCGTTCGAATGTCCGCTGTTTGCGACACTCTGCACGCCTGAATCACCGGTCGGAGCCTGCATGGTTTCCAGCGAGGGGACCTGCGCGGCAGCCTACAAGTACGGGAGATAACGCCATGTTTACGATGCAGGACTTACGCGACCATTACCGTTTCACCGATCAGGATGCCGAACTGCTCCTGTCGCTGCAGCCTCTGGCGGAGCAGAACCGGGAACGCTTTTCGGTGGAGTTCTACGACTATCTCTACAGCCTCCCCGAAACGGCGGCGATCCTCAACAGCAGCAACCGGCCGCACCTGCGGGAAATGCACGTCAACTGGTTCATGGCGCTCTTTACCGGCATCTATGACAATCACTACATGAACCACCTGACCCGCATTGGCTATGCCCATGTCAAGGTCGGCCTCAGCGTCCACTTTGTCAACGCCGCCATGAACCAGATCCGCCACTTCCTGCTCGACCTGATCGATGCCAATTATACCGATCGTGATCAGCGCCGCGACCTGCGGAAAGCTGTCGAAAAGATTCTCGACATGAATCTCGATGTGATGAGCACATCCTATCGCGAAGAAGAGATGAAGAAGGTTTTTGTTTCCCGCAAGGTCGAATCCCTCCTGATCAGGGCCTCGGAGCGTTTCACTTACGGCCTGAACCTGGCGCTTGTGCTGGCGCTCGCCGGCGTATCCCTTTCGGTTGTCACCCTCTTTATCTGGGACATTCTGCATATTTTCAGGGGGAACATGGAGAAGGGTATTCTCTCGGCGCTTGGATCGCTGCTGATCCTCTGGATGATGATAGAGTTGATGGACAACGAGATCAAGAATCTCAAGGGGGGCAGGTTCAACATCCTGGTTTTCATCGGCGTGATCATCGTCGCGATTATCCGCGAGATACTCATCTCGACCCTGCGGCACGACGACCTCACCACCCAGGCGTTCCTGGCCGGAACCCTGCTGATTCTGGGGATCGTCTACTACCTCGTGTCGCTGGCCCAGAAAGAGCATCTGAAGATCTAGGGCATGGGCTCCTTCTCTCACATACTGGCCGGCTTTTCCCTCGGCTTTCACCATCGCCGTGAACTGCGGCAGCTGCTGGATAATACCCCGGCACGTTCAACCATTCTGGAGCTGGACCCGGAAGCGCTGCACTCTTCCGGCATTGCGGCGCTGGCGCTGGATTTCGACGGCGTGCTGGCAGGGCACGGTGCGCCTGTCCCGCTTCCGGAGGCGGTTGCCTGGATGAAGCGCTGCGAGGCGGTCTTTGGCGGCGACCGGATTTTCATCCTCTCCAACAAGCCGACCGACGGGCGGAGACGGTGGTTTGCCGAACATTTTCCCGCGATGCGCTTCATCTCCGGTGTGCGAAAAAAGCCGTATCCGGACGGCCTGAACAGAACAGGGGAGCTCGCCGGAGTCCCCCTCTCTTCGATCCTGATGGTCGATGACCGCCTGCTGACCGGCTGCCTGGCCGCGCTGGTCGCCGGCGCCCGCCCCTGCTACATCCGCCGTCCCTATGCCTCGTTCAGCTATCGCCCCGCGGCCGAGCTGTTTTTCTGGCTGCTGCGGAGCGGGGAACGGCTGTTTGTGCGGCTGATCACCCCCTTCAACGCCATCACCTGACACACCCGCCGCACCTCATTCCCGCTCCATCACCAGATCCATCCGGGCCCCCTTGCCGCCGCTCTTCGGGTAGTGCTGGGTAATCAGCCCCGCATAGCCGCGCATGTCCACGAGGATATGTATATGCGGCGGCCTGCGGGCATAGGGCGGGGGAAAGGAGGTCTCAAGGCGGTAGCGTCCGTTCGCATCGCTGAAGACGGTCGCCCGATGGGCATCGTCGTATGCGCCGCCCGGTCCGGCCTGCCAGAACTCGATCCGGGCGCCGGCAACCGGCCGGCAGTCTGAAGCGTCGCGCACGGCTCCCTCCAGCATGTAGCCTTTACCGATCGTGGATCGAACCGGAGCATTGGGGCGGTAGAAAGGGCCGATCTCGTCCTGGGGTGTCGGGACGCATTTCGACGCGGCGGATGCCTGCAAAGCAGGAAGCAGCAGTATGGTGAAAAGCAGGCAGGCAAAAACCTGAATAAAGATACACAGCAGCTTCATTGTTTCCTCCTCGTAACCTGTTTATTCCATGTCGTATAGGT
>JBAQPK010000434.1:0-8472 GCA_049305715.1 Desulfuromonadaceae bacterium
CGTATCGGCCGCGAATGGCCAGATCGGGTCGAGGTGAGCGCAGGACTAAAGGCCAATGAGAGTTTCGTGGCGTTGACAGACCCCCGCTTGCGTGATGGAGACCGAATCATCGGTACAGAGGTGCAGCGATGATTGAAAGCAAGCGCAACATCGCTGGGCGCCTTACAGAGATTTTTGTATCTTCCAAGCTGACCGTACTGTTCATTCTAGCCTGCGCATTGATGGGAGTGATCGCCGTGGTGATGACCTCGCGCGAGGAAAACCCCCAGATCGAGGTGCCGGGCGCCGTGGTGCAGGTGCTGTTGCCAGGCGCTACCTCCGATGAGGTGGAGGAGCGTGTGATCCGCCCGTTGGAGGGGATTGTCAAGCAGATCCCCGGTGTTGATCACACTTATGCCACCGCAATGAATTCGATGGGTATGTTGAGTGTACAGTTCAAGGTGAGTCAGAACAAAGAAAAAGCCCTGATCAACCTTTATGACCGTGTGCTTGGCGAACGTGACCGTCTGCCCGCCGAAGCTGGAGTTCCAATGATCAGGAGCGCCGATGCGGACGATGTACCCATCGTTTCCATTACCCTGGCTTCGGAAAAATACGACGACTATGCCCTGAAACGTTTGGCGGATCGCTTGATGGAGGGACTGCGCAGTTTGGAGGCCGTATCTGCGACTTACGTCAAGGGGGGGCGCGACAGGGAAGTGCGTATCGAGTTGGATCCGGAGCGCATGCAGGCTTTTGGCGTAACACTTGATCAGGTACGCTTGTTAATTACCGCCGGCAATGTCTCTGCACCGCTGGGTACCCAGGTGCAGAATGGGCAGAATAAAAAAGTCGTTCTCGATGGTTTTTTAGTCTCGGCGGAAGACCTGAAACGGCTGATCGTGGGTGGCAATGCTGGGCGTCCGATCTATCTGGGCGAAATCGCACACGTCATTGACGGGCCACCAGTAGAAAGAGATAAATTGTCTCGTTTAGCATTCGGACCGGCGGACGCACGCTTTGGCAAAATGCAACAGCCGGAAATTCCGGCTGTGACTGTGGCAATCGCCAAAAAGCGAGGTTCCAATGCCGTATTTCTTGCGAACGATGTTTTGGAGCGCGTTGAACGGATGAAGGCGCAATTTGTACCACCCGAAGTTGAAGTTATTGTGACCCGAAACGATGGTCAGAAAGCAGATGACGCAGTAAATCAATTGATTGAGCACATGGGAATTGCGGTGCTGGCAGTGTTTCTAGTCACAGCCGTCTTTCTTGGACTTAAAGAGGCACTTATTGTCGGCGTTACCGTACCGCTTATTCTCTCTCTGACCTTAGGTGCTATATATTTGTGTGGTCTGACCATTAACCGCGTCACCCTGTTCTCGCTGATTCTTTCGCTCGGCTTGTTGGTGGATGCGGCCATCGTCGTCATCGAGAACATTCATCGCCATTATTCTCGCCTTGGCAATAGTGAAAAGCGTCAGATTACGGTTCTGTCTGTCAACGAAGTCGGCAACCCAACCAATTTAGCCACGTTGGCTATTATCATAGTGTTCGTTTCGTTAATCCCCGCCCTCACCGGGATGCCGGCTCGTTTTTTCTTCCCAGTAGGTTTCGGAGTGCCCGTCGCCATGGCAGTTTCCCTGCTGGTAGCCTACAGTGTGGTTCCTTGGGCGGCCAACCGCTGGTTAAAACCGGGCGAGGGTCACGATCTGGAAGATCACAACGCCGGTAGTCGCCTGCATCGTTTCTATTATAGAATCATGACGCCATTGGTGGATAATCCCAAGAGCCGAAGACGCGCTTTCCTGTTGATCGGACTGGCCATGGCACTCTCCCTCATGCAACCTATATGGCAGTTTGTGCGTCCCTCAGGCATCAGCGGTGCTCAATCATGGTTTGGTGTTGAGATATCAATGCTGCTCAAGGACAACAAGAATACCTTCAATATCACCATCGATATGCCTGAAACCACTCCTCTAGAGGTAACTGACAAGGTAGCTCGGGAAATCGGCACGCTGCTGCGTAAGATCCCTGAAGTACGCGATTATCAGACTTGGCTCGGTGAGGCCGGCGTGATTGATTTCAATGGCATGTTGCGTGGTTCAGGCAGCAAGGTTGGTCCTCATATCGCAGAAATCCGCGTTAATTTTGAAGACAAGAAACAGCGTAGCAAAACGTCGATAGACATCGCGAAAGAGTTGCGTCCTCTTGTATCTGCGATCTCAGAGCGCTATCCGGGCAGTACAGTACAAGTGGTGGAAGATCCGCCCGGGCCACCGGTACGTGCCACCGTTCTGGCCGAAATATATGGACCGGATCTGGAGCGTCTGCGCACGCTTTCTGGAAATGTTAAAAGGGCTTTCAAGCAAACTTACGATATGGCGGAAGTCGTCGACTCGGAGGTAGAGGACGTATATCAACACCGTCTCGTAGTCGATAAGGAAAAAGCTGCCTTATCGGGCATTAGTAGCGCCGAAGTTGCAATCGCTTTACGTCGCCTCATAGATGGAGAGGAACTCGGCGTTGCCCACATTCATGGCGAGAAAAATGCGGTGCTGATACGTTTGAAGGTTCCGCGCCGTTATCAGGTCGATCCTAACCTCCTTTCGCGCGTCAACGTGACTAATCGGCAAGGACAGCGGATACCATTGTCCGAACTGGTCAAGGTTCAAGCCACAACGGCCGACCGCCCCATCCAGCACAAGGATGGCGAACGGGTCACCTTTGTCGGCGGTGAACTTGGGAAGACAGCTCAGGCCTATGCAGTACTCGACCTGGACAAGCGAATTGACGGCATGGAAGTAGGCGACGGCAGCCGACTCGTCACCGGCAACCTACGCCCTAAGTCGTTGGCGCCGGACACAATCAATGGCTACCGACTACACTGGGATGGCGAGATGCGCTTGATGCTGGACACCTATCGCGACATGCTGGTTGCCCTAGCTCTAGCCTTGATCGGCATCTTCCTACTGCTGGTAGCTTATTACCAGTCCTTTGCAGTACCAATGATCGCCATGGCGGCGATTCCCTTGGGGATCGTGGGCGTATTCCCGGGGCACTGGCTTTTAGGGCAAGCGTACTCAGCCACATCAATGGTAGGTGTTATTGCACTGGCTGGGGTAGTGGTGCGCAATTCGCTGTTAATCATCGATTTCGTGTTGGATTATCTACGTCGGGGCGTGGAACCACGGGAAGCCGTTCTTGAAGGCAGTGCCATGCGTCTGCGCCCCATCCTACTGACCGCTCTGGCCATTGTTCTCGGCAGCCTGGTGATGCTCACCGATCCCGTGTTCAGTGGGTTGGCCATTTCTTTGATCTTCGGCACCATAGCTTCCACTGTTCTCACCGTGATCGTCGTTCCCCTCCTCCTTTACCTGCTGCTTTGCCGCAGGCAGAAAACAGAAATTTTAATGGAAACGGGGACATTATAATGAGACTCGACAATTGCTCACGAAAACTTAGCTTTTTTCTTCTGCTGGCTGGCTTGGCCTCAACGTTGCTCGCTGGTAACGCTGCCGCCGAGTCACTGCAACAGGCGTGGGAGACTGCGCTTGCCGTGAATCACACTCTCAGGGCATCGCGTGAAAACTCCGCAGCCGCCGCCAACCTCTTTGAAGCGGCGAAATCCGGTCGGCTGCCCAATGTTGTACTGGAGGCTGGCTACTTCGTCCTCGATAATACGCCGGAGCTCAAGGCGCAGTTGGCCGGCCAGTCGATGCAAATACCTCTGGCGCAGCAGAACGGCGCGACCTATAAGACAATGGCCACCCTGCCGCTCTACACCGGTGGGCGCATCACGAGCGGTATTAATGCCGCAGCGGTCGCCCTCGACGCGGCTAAGTTTGGCGAAATCGGAGATAGGCAGAGTCTCAAGTTACAAGTTGCCGATTCTTTTATCGGTGTGCTTCGAGCCGGCCATATTCTGAAGGTTGCAGAGAGTCACGTTAAGAGCTTGGAAGCACATTTTCGCGATGCGGAAAACTTGTACGAACAGGGCATGGTGGCCAGGAGCGATCTACTTTCAGCCCGAGTCGCCTTAGCTGATGCACGTCAGAAGTCCCTGCAAGCAGCCAACCGACTGGAACTTGCGAGCGCTGGCTACAACCGCCTACTGGGGAGACCGCTGGATCAACTCGTTTCCCTGGATGAATTCATCCCCAGTGAGGAGGAGGAAAAACTATCTGCCTTAACCGATAAGGCTATCTCCCAGCGAAGTGAACTGGCTGCTCTAACATGTCAAGTCTCAGCACTTCGGCATCAGGCTGACGCTGTACGTGGTGAAAACTGGCCACAGGTTGGTCTTTCCGGCGGCTATAGTTACCAGCAGAACCGTTATCAGGAGCATGAAGGACAATGGCTGGTCACTTTGGGTGTACGCTGGAACATATTCGACGGCAGTGCGGTTAGCCAACGTGCCAACGCAATTGAGCATCAGGCGGGTACCTTGGCAGAGCAGCGACAGGAACTTTCCTCCATCGTCAAGCTGCAAGTACGACAGGCTTGGCTAGATGTACAGGAAACCCGCAAGCGCATCGATGTTACGCAGTCCGCCATTGCCATGGCGGAAGAAAATCTGCGCGTAGTTGTTGATCGCTACGCCAATGGGCTGTCAACCCACACCGAAGTTTTGGATGCCGAAGCCCTACGTGTCAATAGCGAAACTAGCGATGTTAATGCCCACTTCGACAACGTCATAGCGCAACTGTGGTTGAAGCGCACAACTGGCGAACTCTAGTGGGTCTCATAAAACTCCTCGATATTGTCTCTATAACTTCCCAATGAGGTTTTTCGGGGAATAAATCAGAAAATATTATCTGTACAGCTTATAGTTTAGTTGATCTTTGAAACTAAAGAATTCCGGCGATACATAGATGAACAAGCAACCTGATGGTTGTTCAAAGCCTGACATATTATTTTTCAAAACATGTGGGTGACACAGCAGCAGCATATACTGGTATCAATGTGGCAGCAAAGACCAATAACTTTCAAAGACTTGTTAACGCTTTCCGGTTATTTAGCCCACGTTGGATACACCAAGCTTAATATTTTTATTCCATAAAATAAATAGGAAGGCCTTCTAGTTTTATAGCTAATAATATGAGGTGAATATTATGTCATATATTATTTTGGCTATTGTTATCATTGTATTTTTAGTTTTAGGCTTAATAGAATGCAAAACTCCTATATGTAAATTTTTATTTAATATTTGTAAAAGAATAATAAAATAGTAACTCACAGCTTTTATCTAGTATATTTTTTAGGATAATGTTTGTTTCAATCAAGTAATGACCGTATCACATAGTTGAAGGTCTACAGAAGGACTGGAACTGCTGAAGTGGGTCCCTTTGTGGGCGACCCTAGTGTTTTTGGATGGATACCCGGCAAATGGACACAATGATGTGAAACGAAAGGCACTGTCTGCACCCTTGAAATAGGGAGAAACGCCATGACCAAGCAACAGAAAAAATGGTTGATCAGAGTCACGGGAATACTGGTTCTGTCTATCCTGGGGGTAGTCGCCTGGCAGAAGTTCGGCAGTACTGACAAGATCAAAGGTCTTGTCAGCGGTAATGGCCGTATCGAGGCGGTGGAGATCGACGTTTCTGCCAAGTCCGCCAATCGTGTGAAGGATATTCTGGTCCACGAAGGGGAGTTCGTCACCGCCGGCCAGGTGGTAGCGGTAATGGATACTGAGGTTCTGGAAGCCCAACTCCGCGAGGCAAAGGCGCAACTGCAACAGGCGCAAAGTTCGGTTGCCACCACCCGCAGCCAACTGGCACAGCGTGAAAGCGAGAAAGCGGCAGCGCTGGCGCTGGTCAAACAACGCGAGGTGGAACTCGATAACATGCGGAAGCACTCGGTCCGTTCATCGGACCTTGTATCGGGCGGGGCGATATCGCGACAAGAGGCCGATGATGACAAGGCCCGGTTCTGGAGTGCCGAAGCCGCAGCAAACTCGGCTTGTGCCCAGGTCGCTGCTGCCGAGGCAACCATCGTAACGGCGCGTGCCCAGATTGCCGGGGCACAATCGGCAGTCGACGCGGTGCGGGCTACTGTCGAGCGTATCCAGGCAGACATACGGGACAGCGCCCTCAAGTCTCCCCGCGACGGTCGGGTGCAGTACCGGATCGCCCAGCCCCGTGAGGTGGTCGGCGCCGGCGGCCGGGTGTTGAGCCTGGTTGACCTGAGTGATGTTTACATGACCATTTTCCTGCCAACGGCTGTGGCCGGACGGGTCGCACTCGGCACCGAGGTGCGGCTGATACTCGATGCCGCTCCTCAGTATGTGATTCCAGCCAAGGTGTCGTTTATTTCCGATGTGGCCCAGTTCACCCCGAAAACCGTGGAGACGGCCAGTGAACGAGAGAAGCTGATGTTTCGTGTTCGGGCACAGATTCCTGTGGAGCTGCTCAGAAAGCACATAAACCAGGTCAAGACCGGGCTACCCGGCATGGCCTATGTGCGGCTCGATTCTACCATGCAGTGGCCGGCCCATCTGCAAGTAAAGCTACCGTAGTGATCGCGCACGATCCGACAGCTGACGCATCACGCCCCGTATCACCCCCCGTGGCCCGGCTGCATGAGGTCAGCCTGCGCTACGGCAAGACTCTGGCGCTGGATACGATAAGTCTCGATCTGCCCTCCGGCTGCATGGTCGGGGTCATCGGGCCCGACGGCGTGGGCAAGTCTACCCTGTTCTCACTGATTGCAGGGGCCCGTGCGATCCAGACCGGGCAGATCGAAGTGCTGGGCGGCAATATGGCCGACAAACGTCATCGTAGCGCAGTCTGTCCACAGATTGCCTACATGCCCCAAGGGCTTGGCAAAAATCTCTACCCGACCCTGTCGGTATTCGAAAATGTGGATTTTTTTGCCCGTCTCTTCGGTCAAGATCAGCAGGAACGTGAACGCCGCATCGTTGACCTGCTGCAGGCCACCGGGTTGGCGCCTTTTGCCGACCGCCCTGCCGGGAAACTCTCGGGAGGGATGAAACAGAAGCTGGGCCTTTGCTGCGCCCTTATCCACGATCCTGATCTGCTTGTTCTGGATGAACCCACCACTGGCGTTGACCCGTTGTCGCGGAGACAGTTCTGGGAACTGATCGACCGAATCCGCAGTGATCGAACCGGCATGAGTGTCTTGATCGCCACCGCCTATATGGAAGAGGCCGCGCGCTTCGACTGGCTGGTGGCCATGAACGCCGGAAGGGTACTTGCCACCGGCGCCCCGCGGGAACTCCTGACCCACACCGGCACCGCCACGCTGGAGGAGGCGTTCATCGCACTTCTGCCACAGTCCCAGCGTGACGGCTATCAACCGGTCATTATCCCCCCCCGTGAGACGGACGCCGACGGAGAGACAGCCATTGAGGCCCATGACCTGACGATGTGCTTTGGCGATTTCATCGCCGTCGATCACGTGAGTTTCAGCATCGGGCGTGGTGAAATCTTCGGTTTCCTGGGGTCGAACGGGTGCGGCAAGACCACCACCATGAAGATGCTGACCGGTCTGTTGCCTGCCAGCGAAGGAGAGGCTTCGCTGTTTGGTCGTCCGGTGGACTCGCATGATCTCGACACCCGCCGGCGGGTCGGCTACATGACGCAGTCGTTTTCGCTATACAGCGAGTTGACGGTTCGGCAGAACCTGGCGCTGCATGCGCGCCTGTTCAGTATGCCGGAAGAGCAGATCACGCCGCGTGTGCAGGAGATGTCGCAGCGTTTCGGCCTGAACGAGGTCATGGACAGTTTGCCTGACGCGCTGCCGCTGGGGCAGCGCCAGCGCCTCTCGTTGGCAGTGGCGATGATCCACGGTCCTGAGATGCTTATTCTTGACGAGCCGACCTCGGGGGTGGACCCGGTGGCGCGCGACGCCTTCTGGCAGATAATGGTCGACCTGGCGCGTCGGGACAAGGTCACCATCTTCATCTCCACCCACTTCATGAACGAAGCAGAACGCTGTGACCGGATCTCGCTGATGCATGCGGGCCGGGTGCTGGTCAGCGACTCGCCGACTGCGCTGATCATGGCTCGCGGGGCAAACACGCTGGAGGAAGCATTCATCAGCTACCTGGAAGAAGCAGCTGCCGAAGATGATCAAGCGACGACGACTGCAGAGAAGGTTGCCGTCCCCCCACCTCCGATAGGGGAACACCCGGATGCGGGGACTACATTCTTCAGCCTGCGCCGCCTTTTCAGCTACACCCGGCGAGAGGCGCTGGAACTGCTACGCGACCCGATTCGCCTGACACTTGCCTTGCTGGGCAGCGTGATCCTGATGTTAGTAATGGGCTATGGCATCACCTTGGATGTGGAGGACCTTTCCTTTGCGGTGCTCGATCGGGACCAGACCACTATCAGCCGCGACTATGCGTACAATCTCTCCGGTTCGCGTTATTTCAGCGAACGCCAACCAATAAAAGACTACGCAGAATTGGACCAACGCATGCGCGCTGGCGAAATCAGCCTGGCGATCGAGATCCCGTCCGGCTTT
>JBAQPK010000435.1:0-2037 GCA_049305715.1 Desulfuromonadaceae bacterium
ATTATAGACCGATTATCCGAGAACCATTTCTTTCAACTCTTTACCGACCTTGAAAAAAGGCAGCCTTTTGGGGCTTACCTTGATTGGCTCGCCTGTTTTCGGATTTCGGCCGGTGTACGTTCCGTACTCTTTGATAACAAAACTTCCCAGACCACGAATTTCAATGCGTTCACCCTGTACCATAGCTTCGCCCATAGAAGAGAATATCAGATTGACAAGCTCTTCTGCCCGCTTGACCGGTAAATCTTTTTTCACAGCTAACTGTTCAATAAGTTCTGATTTATTCATAGCCCCCCCTATAATCGCAGCCGTACCTGCTAAAAATGAAAAAATGGAAAACCGTAACCCCTGGTCATGTGGGGTTATCGAAGACAATCCATACCGGATAATCGCAAAACATATATTCTAATGTAATTAATGACAGGACTTATGCACATATTTTTTATAAATAACCGCTGCATCACCCGGGCGACCGATTTCCATAAGTACTCCATACAACTTTTCAGCAGCAGCGTGCGCATACGGTGTCTGCAACAACTCGACATACTGATTCACCGCGCCTTCATGATCTCCTGATGCCTCATATATTTCAGCACGCAGCAAGAGCGCCTGTTCAGGCATTATCTGCTCAGCGACCATCGTTTCGATTGTCGCAAGGGCATCCTGGAAACACTTGCTCTCCTGCTGCACAAGCGCCAGAGTAAGCCAGGCAAGCGAATTAGCGCGATTAAGCTGCACCGCTTTGCGAAGATGCTGTTCAGCCTCAGAATCATTTCCAAGCCGATGCAGCACTTTCCCTTTTTCATAGCAGCATATATCATGCGGCACAGTATCTGAACAGTTTTCAAAGCCGGATAACGCTTCGCGGTGCTGGTCACGGCTGGCAGCGATGTACGCACATGCAAAATCCTCTCCTAATCCGGTATAGCGCCGATACTGATCGGCCGGCAATTGCTGGATAAGCAGCTCATAATACTCCAGCAGGGGCAAAGAATCATCCGAATGCATGCTGTCAGCAGATTCACCCACAGAAGAACCGGCACACGATGCACAAGATGAGACGTTGATCTGTTCATCATGATCACTGTCCGGCTGCGAAAACTCGAGAAGCAGAGTTTCCGCCTTTTCCCGTAAGGCCGGATCATATGTCAGTGTTATTACAAGCTCAAGATGATCTATCGCCTTATCGACATCCCCACGAGAATATGCACATTCAGCTTCAAAAATATTGCGTTCGGCCAGCCCCCGGTTGGCTGTATCGATCCGCTCTGAAAAAACATTTTTCAAAGAGGGATCCGCGGAACAGAGCTTTAAGCCATCCTCATAGCATGTTCTGGCGTCAAAGAAACTGTCTGATTCCATATACCTGTCACCCTTTGACAACAAATCGGACGGCGACTTTGAAAACCAACGATTAATAAAACTCACGACGGCACCTTTCTATCTGCATAGCAACGTAACACTTTCAATATGAAAGGTCTGGGGAAACATATCAATCGGAACAGACGTGACAACTCCGTAACCGAATTCGGACAACAATCCGCAATCGCGTGCAAGTGTGCTGGGATCACAGGAAACATAGATGATTTTATTCGGTGTCAGACGGACAATATCTGCAACGGCTTCTCCGGCTCCGGCGCGGGGCGGATCCAGTAATACGGTATCAAATCTTAGCCCTTGATCAACAAGTCGACGTACGCCGGCACAAACATCATCACAAAAAAAACGGGTATTTGCAACCTTGTTGAGCTCTCGATTATGCTCCGCAGCCTGAATTGAATCAGCATTACCCTCAATTCCGACTACTGAGGCAACTTCGGCAGCCAGAGGAATGGAAAAATTACCGTTGCCGCAATACAGGTCAAGGAGCTGTTCAGAAGGCGTGAAAGCCCCAAGACGCCTTATGACAGAAAGCATGGATCTATTTTGCTGCTGATTCACCTGCGCAAATCCGCCGGGAAGGTAGGTAAGCACGACAGGCTTTTGGCAAGGATCAGCCGGAGCCATTTGATAGGATATTTCCGAACTGCCCCATAC
>JBAQPK010000436.1:0-4305 GCA_049305715.1 Desulfuromonadaceae bacterium
TCCCGGCTCTTTCCGCCATACAGTTCCTTTTCGTCACCCGGAACGGCTGCAGACTTCGCACCGGTTTTGTCTGTCTGGCCGGTTGCACCCCCATGGACGGGAGAAACCTGCGGCGTCAGATCCTCGCGCCGTTTCACCTTCTTCTGAAACTTCTTCGGGACCCTGGAATAATCTTCGGTAAAGTTGTAGGTGCCGCTGTCGTCAACCCATGAATAGGTCTCGGCATATAGCGGTGTTGCCAGCAGCAGGATAAACCCCAGACAGATATATGATTTCATAGAGCGCCTCATCTCCTAACCCGGAGGCCAGGCGAACCCACGCCCCGCCAGCAGATGAAAGTGAATGTGAAAAACAGACTGCCCCGCCCCCGCCCCGTTATTCTGCACAACCCGGAAACCGGAGTCGGCATACCCCTTCTCGCGGGCAATCTCGCCCCCCTTCCGGAATGCGTACCCGACCAGCGCATCGTCCCCTGCGGCCATATCGAGACAGTTGACAAAATGCTTTTTCGGCAACAGCAGCAGGTGCAGCGGCGCCTGTGGGTTTACATCTTCAATAACGAGCAGCTGCTCGTCCTCGAACACCTTCTTTGACGGAATGTCGCCGCGAATGATCTTGCAAAAAATACAGTTTTCCATGCTTACTCCTTTTAATCTCTTACGATTTGAGTTGTCAAAAACAGATCTCACGCGAAGAGCGCGAAGAAAACGAGGATTAAAAACTTAAAGTCGGATAAAACCATAAATCTTTTGCTTTGACTTTCTTCGCGTCTCTGCATCTTCGCGTGAAAAGATTTATTTTGATTCCAGCTTATCCGTATCCGTTTCAGGTAGTTGCAGCAGTATCAGAAATTCACGATTGCCGTCCGCCCCGGTGATCGGTGAATCGCACAGCCCGGAGACCGTCAACCCAAGATCGAACGCGGTCTGGCGGACATCTTCGATAACTTTTTCATGGGCAGCGGGATCCCGTACGATCCCCCCCTGCCCCACTTCTCCCTTGCCGACCTCGAACTGCGGCTTGATCAGGGCAATGATCCGGCCACCCGGTTTTAATAGAGCGGCCGTAGCCGGAAGCACCTTGGACAGCGAAATGAACGACGCGTCAACCACCGCCAGTTCCGGCAGCTCGTCAAGCTGATCCGGAGTCACCGTGCGGATATTGGTTCTCTCCATACTAACGACGCGCGGATCCTGCTGCAGTTTCCAGGCCAGCTGGCCATAGCCGACATCAATCGCAAAGATCCTGGCCGCTCCGGCCTGCAACAGGCAATCCGTAAAGCCGCCGGTGGAGGAGCCGACATCGACGGCGACGAGTCCGGTCACATCAATGCCGAACTGGTCCAGCGCCCTGCGCAGCTTGAGCCCGCCACGACTGACGTACGGAAGGCTCTCCCCCCGGAGACGAACCGCCGCATCTGTTGCCACCTGCTGACCGGCCTTGTCAACCGTGTGATCGCCCACGACGACCTGACCGGCCATGATCAAGGCGCGCGCCTTCTCAATCGAGGGGGCCAGATCACGTTCCAGTACCAGTTTATCGAGGCGTTGTTTGATCATAGTCGTTTAGCTTTGGCAGGAAGAGCGGCATTATATTGGGAATATGAAAACTGCTGGAGCAGATGTTGTGTCACATGGTTCGCAAAAAAACAAACAGTGTCAGTACCCCACAGAGGTCAAAAAAAGTCCCGCTGCATCCAGCGGGACTTTCTCAACAATATTACTCTCCAACCAGCTGGCTCTTTGTAAAGAGCGCTTTCAGCCAGTAACCTTCCTCCTCGATATTCTCCCGGCCGCCCTCTTCGCGATCAACCAGCGTCACGATGCCGAGCACTACCAACCCCTCTTCCTCTGCCCGGCGTACCGCCTTCATCGAGGAACCGCCGGTGGTGACGACATCTTCCACGATGACAACTTTCGTTCCGGGGGGAAGGTTTTTGCGCCCTTCCAGCCACTGGCCGGTGCCGTGCCCCTTCGGCTCCTTGCGGATGATGAAGGCGTGCACGCTTGTGCCGGCCAGATGGGCGGCAATCGACGTCGCGGTGGCGATCGGATCGGCCCCCAGCGTAATGCCGCCAACCGCCTGGACCCCTTCAACGTCCTTGATGGCCTCATAGAACAGCTTGCCGACCAGAAAGCCCCCTTCGGCATGGAGCGTGGTCTGCTTGCCATCGAAATAAAAGTCACTCTGACGGCCGGAAGCCAGCGTCACCAGGCGTTTTTCGTATGACAGCTCCAGTATGATTTTCTTCAGTTGGTCGCGATCACTCATGGCCATTCGTCTCCTCTTCAAATAGTCCCTTCTGCAGGTTTTCTGCAGGCTTGGGGAATGCAACCGGGTAAGTCCCGGCAAAACAGGCTTTGCAATAATGGGTGTCGCCATGTCCGATTGATGACATAAGGCCTTCTTCGGACAGGTACCCCAGCGTATCAGCGGTGACATAGCGGCAGATTTCATCGATCGTATGCGATGACGAAATCAGTTCCTTCCGGTTCGGCGTATCGATGCCGTAGTAGCAGGGATAGCTGGTTGGGGGGGACGAAATCCGCAGATGCACCTCGCTCGCCCCGGCGTTGCGCACCATCTTGACGATCTTGCGCGAGGTGGTGCCGCGCACGATCGAATCATCAATCACGACGACCCGCTTCCCTTTGAGCAGTTCGCGCACCGGGTTGAGCTTGATCTTGACCCCGAAGTGGCGGATGGACTGGGCCGGCTCGATGAACGTCCGGCCGACGTAGTGATTGCGAATCAGTCCCAGTTCGAACGGAATGCCCGATTCCTCGGCATACCCCATGGCTGCGGGTACCCCGGAGTCAGGAACAGCGATGACGACATCGGCATCCACCGGATACTCACGCGCCAGCTGCCGACCCAGCTCTTTGCGGGCCAAGTAGACATTCCTGCCGAAGATGTACGAATCTGGTCGGGCAAAATAGACAAATTCGAAGATGCAGGGGGTCGGCTCGATCTTCTTGAACGGAAAGAGCGACTTGATGCCGCCGTCTTTGGTACAGACAATCATTTCACCCGGCTCGATCTCACGGATGAAGTCCGCTTCGATCAGATCCAGTGCGCAGCTTTCAGAGGCGACAACCCAGGCGTCACCCAGCTTGCCGAGGCATAGGGGGCGGAAGCCGTTGGGGTCGCGCACCGCAATCATGCGGGTCTCGGTCAGAAAGAGCAGACAGTAGGCCCCCTGGACGCGCTTTAGGGCATCGGTGATACGGTCCACAAGCGAGTTTGTCTTGGAGGCGGCAATCAGATGGATGATGATTTCAGTATCCATCGTCGTCTGGAAGATCGAGCCGTAGGCTTCCAGTTCGGCCTTCAGCAGCTGCGCATTGACCAGGTTGCCGTTGTGGGCGACCGCAATCGAGCCGCGCGAATAATCGACCATGATCGGCTGAACGTTCTTTTCCACCGAAGCTCCGGCGGTCGAGTAGCGCACATGCCCGATGGCCGATTTGCCCGGCAGTTTTTTGAAGACGTCGGGGTTGCTGAATACATCGGCTACCAGCCCCATCCGCTTGTGGGCGTGCAGGGCGGTACCGTCGGAGGAGACGATGCCGCAGCTTTCCTGCCCGCGATGCTGCAGGGCATAGAGGCCGAGATAGGTCAGGTTTGAAGCTTCAGAATGATTGTAAATACCAAAAACGCCGCATTCTTCCTGGGGACGGGATATCTTCATAGGTAAAGGCTCCACTTGGTTTTGAATCAGATAAGATTCTTTCTCACATATGCGACGGCATTCTTATACAGGATCAATCCGTCGCCCTCTTCCGGCAGTTCTTCCCGCGTCCAGCGGGGGTGCTGGGTGTAATGGACAAAAGCCTCGGGATGCGGCATAAGCCCCATCAGGCGGCCGGTCGGGTCACAGAGCGACGCGATGGCATCCGTAGAACCGTTGGGATTGGCGGGAAACTCCATGGTTGCTCCGGTGTAACCTGCATCGCTGTATTGTAGCACGGCCAGATGATCGTCCGCAATCCGCGCCAGGGTTGTATCGGAATCGCAGAGAAACTTCCCTTCGCCATGACGCACCGGCAGGTATATTCCTCTGTCGATCCCGCGGGTGAATATGCTGGGGGAGTGGGAATCAACCTTCAGGTACGTCCAGCGATCCTGAAAACGGCCGCAGTCGTTGTGGGTCAGCGTTGCGGTCTGGTGAAGATACTCTCCGTCGAACCCGGGGAGCATCCCCATCTTGACCATCAGCTGGAAGCCGTTGCAGACCCCCAGGATCAGCTTGCCGTCGGCAATGAAGCGGGTAAACTGGTCGACCAGCTTTTCACCACTCCCGGC
>JBAQPK010000437.1:0-2876 GCA_049305715.1 Desulfuromonadaceae bacterium
CTGCGGCAGGTAGTGGGTCGGAGTGACGAAGTTGATGTTATGAACACCCTGACGCTGCAGCCTGATCATCCGTGTCGCCAGATCGGCCGTGGTGATCTCTTCGCCGTTGCCGAACTGGCTGATGGGAAAGTTCTGGCAGAAAACGCATGCGAGGGAACAGCCGGAGAAAAATATCGTGCCGGATCCTTTCGTTCCCGAAATCGGCGGTTCCTCTCCCCTGTGGACGTTGGCCGAGGCGATCTTCGGTTTAAGCCCCGCCCCGCAGATACCCCGTTCACCCTTGATGCGATTGACGCCGCAGTCGTGGGGACAGAGATCACAGACGGCCAGACGCCGGTATGCCTCGCGGATCCGCTTCAATAAATCGCCGGAATGATAAAGATCAACGTAATTCATAAAATCATTCAAACCTTACTCGTTCTATTGCCCTTTATGCTTTTCCATCATCTCCACAAACCGCCCGAACAGGTACTGCGAATCATGGGGGCCTGGCGATGCCTCCGGGTGATGCTGCACGGAGAAGATCGGCAGAGTGCAATGGCTGATACCTTCCACGGTCTGGTCATTCAGGTTCTCATGTCCCAGACAGGCGACATCCCCCAGCGAATCGAGATCAACGGCAAAACCGTGATTCTGGGAGGTGATCTCGACCTTGCGGGTGGACATATCCATAACCGGCAGGTTGGAACCATGGTTGCCGAACGGGAGTTTGGAAGTTTTCCCCCCCAGGGCCAGTCCGAGCAGCTGGTGTCCGAGACAGATGCCGAAGACAGGTTTTTTACCGACGAATTTCTTAAGTTCCTCCTGCACCTGCAGCAGCGGTTCGGGATCACCCGGGCCATTGGAGAGAAAGATGCCGTCGGGATTCATGGCCAGCGCCTCCTCGGCCGGGAAGGAAGCGGGCACGACGGTCACATCGCAGCCGGCATCCACCAGACAGCGCAGGATGTTGTATTTGATGCCGAAATCATATGCCACGACCTTGTACTTCAGGGTGGATGGGTCCACCTGGGGGTACCCTTCCGCCAGATCCCACACCCCCTCACTCCAGTGGTACGGCTTGGAGCAGGAAACGCCGGAGGCCAGGTCCAGACCGGTCATGCTCGGCACGGCACGGGCCTTGGCAATCAGACTGGCGTGGTCCAGGTCAACAGTGGAAATGATCCCGTTCTGCGCTCCCTTGTCACGCAGGTGACGGGTCAGGGCACGGGTGTCTATCCCCTGAATGCCAACCACGCCGTTCTCCATAAGATAGGAGGCAAGAGACATGGTGGCACGCCAGTTCGAGTAGCAGTCAAGATACTCCTTGACGATAAAGCCGGACAGGAACAGGCCGCGGCTTTCGATATCCTCGGGATTGATGCCGGTGTTGCCGATCTGCGGATAGGTCATGGTGACCATCTGTCCCTTGTAGGATGGATCGGTCAGCACTTCCTGATAGCCGGACATGGCGGTGTTGAAGACCACTTCACCAGCTGCCTCTCCCGATGCTCCGAATGACTTCCCTTCAAAAATGCGCCCGTCGGCGAGCGCAAGGATTGCTTTCATAAACTGCCTCTCCTGAATTCTTGTTTTATCGTTTGTATACTATCTTTCCGTTCACAATGGTCGCCGCTGCGCCACCTTTGAGCTTTTGCCCGAGCCAGGGGGAGTTCTTGGATTTGCTGGCCAGCTTGTCAGCCTCTACAACCCACTCGATTGCAGGGTCGATCAGCGTGATGTCGGCAATTGAACCGGCCTTAAGGGTAGCGCGATTCAATGCAAGGATATTCGATGGGTTACATGACATTTTATCAATCAGTTGATTAAGTGTCAGGACCCCCTCATCGACCAGACAGAGTGACAACGGCAGAGAAGTCTCCAGGCCGATTATACCGTTCATCGCCGCATTGAATTCGACATCTTTTTCATCCTGGTGGTGTGGCGCGTGATCGGTGGCAATGACATCGATAGTGCCGTCCTTCAGCCCTTCCTTGATGGCGGCGATATCCCCCGCCTCCCGGAGCGGCGGGTTCATCTTGGCATTGGTGTTGTAACCGCGTACCGCATCATCGGTCAGAGTGAAATAATGCGGCGCTGTTTCACAGGTAACCTTGACGCCGCGCGCTTTGGCCTCACGGATGATCCGCACTGCCCCCTTGGTGGAAACGTGAGCGATATGAATCGGCGTACCGGTATATTCGGCCAGCAGCGTTTCTCTGGCCGTTGCAATATCCTCCGCGACCCGCGGAATCCCTTTCAGACCGAGTTCGGTGGAGGTGTAGCCTTCGTTCATGGTCCCTTCTCCGACAAGCTCCAACTCCTCGGCGTGGGAAATCACCATGATTCCGATCCCGGCAGCGTACTGCAGGGAGCGCATCATCAGTTCACTGTTGCCCACCGGTTTGCCGTCATCGGATACCGCCACACAGCCCGATTCCTTCAACTCTCCCATCTCCGCCATGCGATCGCCGGAAAGTCCGTAGGTAATGGAGCCGACCGGGAAAACGTTGCAGAAGCCCTCCGCCCTGGACTTGTTGATGATGTAGCTGGCAATCGCTTTATTGTCTATGACCGGTTTGGTGTTCGGCATGCAGCAGACCGAAGTAAAACCGCCCGCAACCGCCGCTTTCGTACCGGAGACTATGTCCTCCTTATACTCAAGCCCCGGATCACGCAGATGGACATGCATATCGATCAGCCCCGGCACCACATACATGCCGGCAGCGTCGATGGTTTCGACGCCGGCCGGTACAGCCAGCCCCTTGCCGATCTCCCTGATCAGGCCGTTTTCCACCAGAACATCAAGCGTGTCGTCAATCTTCTGGGAGGGATCGATCACCCGGCCGTTTTTTATCAGCAGATTCATATAGTCACCTCGTAAATGAAGTTTGTAT
>JBAQPK010000438.1:0-5078 GCA_049305715.1 Desulfuromonadaceae bacterium
GGCCAGTGCTGCATTGGTGACGCTCTGGTGGTTCGCGAACCGGCGCATGGGCGGTCCGGCCTTTACCTCCCTTTTCCAGGGGGGGGTGCGCTTCAACACCTTCGTGGCACTGGCCGTTGCGGAAAACCTGTTCGGCAGGGACGGCCTCTTCATGGCCGCCATGGGGGCCGGATTCATGATCATCCTGATCAACGTGCTCTGCGTATCGGCTTTCTCCCTGGCGGTTACCAACGGTAAACGGGTAGACCCCAGGCGGTTCCTGATCGACCTGCTGCGCAACCCGCTCATTATCGGCTGTGTCATCGGGGTGGGGTTGAATGCAACGGGACTGAAGCTGCCGTCGGCGATCGACGGTTTTCTGGCGCTGGGGGGGAAGGCGGCTTTTCCGGTAGGGCTGATGGCGGTGGGCGCGGCCTACCGGGCCGAAAATCTGATGCTGCACTGGCATCCGCTGCTGGTCACCAGCACCGTGCAATTCCTTTGCAAGCCGCTGATCGCATGGGGGCTGGCGACATACCTGGGGCTGACAGGCATGGCACTGAGTGTGACTGTACTGCTGTTCAGCGTGCCGACAGCACCTTCCGCCTACATCCTGTCCCGGCAGATGGGTGGTGATCACGACAGCATGGCCGCAATCATCACCGTGCAGACGTGCCTGTCGTTTGTCACCCTGCCGCTGACGATCTGGCTGCTGCGCTGAGGATTAATCTTCAACCTGCATAAAAGCTTGGAAACCAGCCCGTCACAGTAAGTCTCCTTTGACAAGTATCCATAGTCTGCTATGTATCTTTCTAACGCACGCTGCTAATATTTTGTGACACGCGCTAAGCAGTCGCTGAACAACTAAAGCATAAAGGAGCAGATATCATGGCCTCCGCCCTGCGTATTGCCAAGAATGATCAAACAGAGCTGTTCATCCTTCCCGAAATGGCCAACCGGCATGGTTTGATCACCGGCGCCACCGGCACCGGAAAAACCGTCACACTTCAGACATTGGCTGAACAGTTTTCCGCCATTGGAGTACCCTGCTTCATGTCCGACGTAAAAGGGGACCTGACAGGCATTTCCCAAGCCGGTGGCGGGAACGGAAAAGTCGATGAACGTTTGAAAAAACTCGGAATTTCCGACCATCAGTTCCGAGCATATCCGGTGACACTCTGGGACCCGTTCGGTGAAGCTGGTCATCCGGTGCGCGCAACCATATCCGACATGGGCCCTCTGCTGCTGGCGCGGATGCTGGAGCTGAACGAGACCCAGAGCGGTGTGCTTAACCTGGTTTTCAAGGTTGCCGATGACAACGGCCTGCTCTTGCTGGATCTGAAGGATCTGAGGGTCATGCTGCAATTTGTCGGCGACAACTCCAAAACGTTCACGACCGAATATGGCAATATCTCCTCCGCCAGCGTGGGGGCAATACAACGCGGACTGCTGACTCTGGAAAGCCAGGGAGGGGACAGGATCTTCGGCGAACCGATGCTGAATATTGATGATTTCATGCAGACCGAAAAGGGGTGCGGCGTCATAAACATCCTGTCTGCCGACAAGCTGATGCAGTCTCCCAAGATGTACGCCACCCTGCTGTTGTGGCTGCTCTCCGAGTTGTTCGAAAACCTGCCGGAGGCGGGTGATCTGGACAAGCCGAAACTGGTGTTTTTCTTCGACGAAGCCCATCTGCTGTTTACCGATGCACCGGCTGCGCTATTGGAAAAAATAGAACAGATGGTGCGTCTGATCCGCTCCAAGGGGGTTGGCGTCTTCTTCATCACCCAGAACCCGGCTGACGTCCCCGACAAGGTGCTTTCACAGCTGGGCAACCGGGTTCAGCACGCACTGCGCGCTTTTTCCCCCCGTGATCAGAAGGCGGTCAAGGCGGCTGCCGAAACCATGCGCGACAACAGCGCCCTGGTCGAAGAAACGGCCATCACCGAACTGGGTGTGGGAGAAGCGCTTGTATCCTGCCTGGACAAGAACGGGCAGCCCGGAATCGTCGAGCGCGCCTTCATCATGCCACCCCATGCCCAGATCGGCCCGATTGCCGATGAGCAGCGCCGCCAGCTGATCGGTTCTTCCCTGGTGGCGGGAGTGTATGAAAAGAATGTCGATCGGGAGTCCGCATATGAGGTTCTGAAATCCCGTACCGAGCAAGCTGTCGGCCAGGCGCAAACTGCCGCACGGGATCAGTCAGGTTCAGATTCTTCTTCGACAGGCGGTGCGTTTGAAGGGATATTAGGAGACATGTTGGGCGGGGGCGCCGGTACCGGGGGAAGACGCCGCGAAGGCATTGTAGAGGCACTGGCCAAGAGCGCGGCCCGTTCAGTAGGGAGCCAGGTGGGACGCGCCATTGTCCGCGGCGTGCTCGGATCGATTCTTGGCGGCAAGCGCTGAACACTTGAAAATTGAACCAGCCGACCTCACCCCACCACCTCAACCAGTTCCCCGCGTACCTCAACTTTCATACGCACCAGGGCGCGGGCGGCAGGGCCGGTAAGAACCTTTCCCTGCCGGTCGAACCGGCTTCCGTGACAGGGACACGAGAGTTCATCCTCCGTAACGGTGACCGTGCAACCGAGATGGGTGCAGACCAGGCTCAGTGCGTAGAAGCCGCTTTCGCTCCTCATGAGCGCCAGACGCTCGTCGCGAAACAGCAGCGCCCCCCCCTGCGGCACATCCGCAGCAGCGGCGCTGACCAGCACCCGGCGCTTATCCGACATACGCGGCGTGAGGTAACGTACCAGCAGCCCCCCCGAAGCGAGCAGCAGGGTCAGGGACGTGATGAATTTTCGACGCGTTTGAGGAATGTTTTCCATTTTTCGATGTACGCCTTTGTATATGCCGGACTCTTGCTGCTCATGCGCAGATAGCGGGCGGCGTCCATGAAACTGCCGTTGCTGACCCGCTGCCCCTTCTGAAGCCAGAACGATTCCAGCCCCATGCCATCCTTTTCGAGATGATAGATTCGCCGTGATTCCGGTTCAAGCAGGAAACGGGTCGGGTTGTCGTGGCACCCCTCGCAGGTCACCCCGCCGCGCTGAACGGTATGCGGGAAATAGGCCCGCCACTCGGCGGCCAGCAGTGTGTTCTCCGGGCCGCCGTTCCTGGCTCGCATGATGTCGGTGTAGTATGAGATGAACATCGGCCGGATCGGACTGACCTGCCCGGCGGCATTTATCCCGAGCGGCGGCGCGTCCTGCTTCTTCAGGTAGGCGCTGCGCAGGTATTCCGCGTCCGGTCCCGGATTCAGGTCGAAATCCTCTTTCATGCGCGGGTCGCGGAAGCGGAGGAAAAAGGTGCCGTACTCCTGCGGCGCCCATGCCGAATGACAGGCGTAACATTCCAGCCGCTGCAGATGGGCCGGAATGCGGTGTTCCAGAACCTTCGGGTCCGGCGTGTGGCAGTCCCGGCACCCCTTGGATGATTTTCTCCCCTCCGCCAGGCTGGTCATGGAATGGCAGGCTCCGCAGGTCATGCCGGCGGAATAATGCACATCGGGGAGCATCTTCAGGAACGTTTCGCCATTGACGGCGATCCCCCGCTGGTAGCGCATGTTGTCCTCGCGGGGAGCGCGCCCCGCATAGTCCCAGCCGGTGTAATAGCCGCTGTGGCAGCGCTGGCAGGTCGCGACGGTCGGCTTAGTCAACCCCGCGCCGCCGTGGCAGTCGAGGCACCCCTTCAGATGGCAGGAGGTGCAGTTCTTGTCCCAGAAACCGGAATCGAACCGCCCGTAGCTCCGCTGCACAAAGCTCTTCTCGCCGCTCCGCTGCCCCATGGCGTGGTCGAAGATCCGCTCAAAGCCCCGGTGGCAGACGGCGCATCCGGCGGCCCGCCCCGAGCGGGAGGCCGGATCGCTGGCGCTTCCCCCTTGGCGGTGGCATGAACCGCAGGCCAACCCGGCGTGGGGTGGTGCTGCCTCCAGGTTAGGGGGGAGACAGAAGCCGACGATGAAGAGAATCATCCAACGCACTATGATTTATTCCTTTCCGGTAGATCGGGTCGCGGGCAGTGCCGTGACAGGGTAGACAGAGATTGACCGCCAGTGTCCGCTTCACTTCGGCTCCGCTCAGTGGCCGGGAGTTTTCACGGGTAATTGCCGAATACGCGTATACCCGGCCGTTCTTCATCGTCAGGAAACCATCCAGCGGCTTGCTGTCAGAGCGTTCGCAGAGCAGCGTCCCCTTGATGCTGTTCCCCTCTACGATATGCTGGCCGAAACCGAAGAAGGCCGGGTTGCCGTGACATTCGGAGCAGCCGAGCGCCTTTTTGCCGGTGTTATGGGAGTAAAACGGGGCAAAGCGAAGCTGCTGCTTCCCGTTGAACTTCGAGACATATTCGGCCTTGGAGATAGAGCCGTCCGCCTCGGCCACCGTGACAAAGGTCTGGCAGCCGGGGGTGACCGGCGAAATCCGGCCGCGCTGGTTGAGCGCCAGCGGGAACGGGTAGAGCATGCGGTAGTCCTCCGTTTCGCTGAAGGCGCCCGGCGTCTCCTCTCCCGTGATGAAGTCCATCCCCGTTTTTCCCTTATCGTATCTGGTATGGCAGCCGTAGCACTGCACGGAAGTGTGCGAATGGCAGCTGTAACACTCCAGACGGCGATGACCGGCAACCGTATGCTCCGGCGTGCCGGTAATAACCTTGCTCCGGTGCAGTTTGCCGCTCCGTTTTCCCTGCAGCCAGATCGTGTTGTCCTTGAAGAACACGTTGGAATAACTCCGTCCTTTGGCGGTCTGGATCATCCGCATGCCATACTGTACCGGCTGTTTGTAGGAGCGTGACTCCCGCAGCGCCTCATCGTTCTCGCGGGTGATCTCCCGATAGCGCGGCAGATCCGCGGCACCGCCGTGGCAATCCTCGCAGGAAATTTCAGTCTGCAGATACATGTTGCGGTAGGCGAAGCCGTCCCCCATGACATCGCGCGAGGTGTGGCAGTCGATGCACTCCATCCCGGCCGCAAAATGGACATCGGGAGTGATATGGGTCAGGTTGCGGGCGCCGCTTGCCATCACCGGCCCGCCCTCGCCCCCCCTGGTTGGAACCAGGCCGTTGTTGCCGTCATATAGTCCCTGATAGGAAAAGGCGATGCG
>JBAQPK010000439.1:0-2364 GCA_049305715.1 Desulfuromonadaceae bacterium
GTATGGGGATGACTGCTGAACTTGTTGCAGAGCGATACGAAATCACTCGGGAAGAAATGGATATTTTTGCGGCGGCAAGTCATGCAAAGGCTCATTCCTCTATAAGTACCGGTAAATTCAGTGATGAAATCATTCCGGTAGAGGTCGAGTTTGCAAAATTGAAAAACGACAAGATGCAGCGCAGCAGTGAGACCATAACTATAGACGATGGCGTACGCAGTGATGCCACTGCTGAATCACTGGCCAAGCTTAAACCAGTGTTCAAAAAAAATGGTTCAGTAACAGCTGGCAATAGTTCACAGATGACTGATGGAGCTGCTGCTGTGTTGGTAGTTTCGGAGGAGTTCCTCAAACGTCTTGGTAAGGATCCGGTGGCCCGATTTGTTGCTTTCGGCGTTTGCGGTGTTGCTCCAGAGATTATGGGCATTGGACCGATTGAAGCCATTCCAGCCACTCTCAAAATGGCCGGACTCAGCCAAAAAGATATCGAACTGATCGAATTGAACGAGGCGTTTGCCGCCCAATCACTGGCAATCATCAAACACCTGGGGCTCGACCCGGAGATCATCAACGTCAACGGCGGCGCAATTGCCCTCGGTCATCCGCTCGGCTGCTCCGGCGCCAAGCTTACCGCCACCCTCCTTTCCGAAATGGGGAGAAGAAAGAGCCGTTACGGCATGGTTTCCATGTGCATCGGACTCGGCATGGGTGCGGCAGGAATATTCGAAAAGTATTAAACGTATATAAACAGATGTTCATCGTAGAATAACTCAACCAACCAAGGGGAGTGAAACCAATGGCACAGCTCATAGCAGACAAAAGAGATATTGAATTTGTTCTTCATGAACTATTAAACGTGGAAACACTCAGTCAGCATAAAAAATTTGCTGAATACAATAAGAAAACAGTTGATATGGTCGTCTCTGAAGCCAGAAATCTTGCTGTCAAAGAAATGCTTCCGGTCTGGAAAGAAGGCGATGAAATTGGATGTAAATTTGAAGCGGGTAAAGTTATCGTCCCGGAATCACATCATAAACTTGTCAAACTGTTCAACGACGGCGAATGGGTGGGCATGAACGAAGATCCCGAATGGGGCGGACAGGGCATGCCACATTCCGTATCTTCCGCTGCCTCGGAATATTTCAACGGAGCCAATTTCCCATTTATGTTGTTTCCCGGACTTACCCACGGCGCCGGAAAGCTTGTGGAAGAATTCGGAACCCAAGAGCAGAAAAATACCTATCTAAAAAATCTCTATACCGGTAAATGGTCCGGGACCATGCTTCTCACCGAGGCTGGCGCCGGATCCGATGTTGGCGCTCTTGAAACAGTCGCCAGAAAAAATGTCGATGGGACCTATTCCCTCTCCGGCTCGAAAATATTCATCTCCGGCGGCGAGCACGAAATGTCCGAGAATATTATCCATCCGGTTCTTGCCCGTATAGAAGGGGCTCCGGCCGGCACCAAAGGCATTTCGCTCTTCCTCGTCCCCAAATACAGGGTCAACGCTGACGGAACCATTGGTGAATTCAACGACATTGTCTGCACCGGCATCGAACATAAGATGGGCATCCACGGCAGCCCAACCTGTTCTATGACCATGGGTGGCAAAGGTGGATGCATCGGCACACTGCTGGGCGAAGAAAACAAGGGAATGAGGGCCATGTTCGTCATGATGAACGAGGCCCGTCTTCTGGTCGGCATGCAGGGTTTTGCCTGCGCCACAACCGCCTACATGTATGCGGTGAATTACGCCAAGGAAAGAATTCAGAGTCCCAACATGTTGAAACCGGCCGCTGGCGGAGTCCCCATCATCCAGCATCCAGATGTCCGTCGTCAGCTCCTCATCATGAAAAGCTATGTGGAGGGCATGAGGACCCTGCTCTATTTCGTGGGATATTGCAATGACATGATCGCTATTTCCAATGACCAGGCGGTGAAGGATAAGTATCAGGGACTGATTGAAGTTCTCACCCCCATTGCCAAGGGGTATGTGACAGACAAAGCGTTTGAGATCTGCAACCATGCCATTCAGGTATACGGCGGTTACGGATTTATCGAAGAATATCCGGTTGCCCAGTTGATGCGGGACTGCCGTATCACCATGCTTTATGAAGGGACAAACGGTATTCAGGCCATGGACCTGCTCGGCCGGAAACTCGGCATGAATAACGGCGCCGTATTCATGGATCTTATGGGCGAAATCAATAAGGCTATAACATCAGCCAAAGATCATGAAGCTCTTGTCCCGCTTGCCCAGAAAGTGGAAAGTGCGTTGAACAAACTGGGTGAAACGGCAATGAACATTGGGAAATCCGCCAAAAGCGACAAGGTGCTGAACGCCTTTTCGTTTGCGCATCCTTT
>JBAQPK010000440.1:0-3533 GCA_049305715.1 Desulfuromonadaceae bacterium
AAACGACGGGAGAATCCGATCATAAAAGAAGACTGAAAGGGCACAAGTTCCAAAACTTAATCCAGCCTTCTCCCCTTTCTGTCATTAAATAAAAAAGGGGGAGGAATAATCCTCCCCCAGTTCAAAATGGAGCTAAAAAACCTATTGTGTTACTTTTGTGACTGCAGTCGCCTGATCAACGTCCGCGTCACTGTCTTCAATGATCACGGTCCAGGCTATGTCACCTAATGAAGCAGGTACGAATTCCGGGAACTTGAACATGACCGGAATTCCCGGAGAGGCCGTGACGTTGATGGTCTCCTTGTAAACCTGAACGCCGTTCTGCATACCGATCAGGGTTGCCGAAGCCGTTCCAGGGACTGCCCCCTCGGTGAAGACCCAAAGAATCAAATTCACCTTCTTGTCTTCGCCCTTGTCCTTCAGTTTAACCTGCTTGCTAGCCATGAATTTCGATATATCGATGTCAACCTCAGATGGTTGCTGCTCAACGCCGGTTCCCGTCAGATTCAACTGAGTAATGGGGGCGACGGGGTCATTGCTGGAAATATCCAGGCAACCGCTGTCAGCACCAATATTTGTCGGAGCATAGGTCACATTCAGGTCCGCGCTGCCACCTGGAATTATCGTGACCGGAGCTATCTGCACGAAGCTGAACTCTGCTGTAGTCCCGGCGCAGAGGGCAATGTTGCTCACTGCAAGGTCAGCCGTACCGGTGTTCCGGATAGTGGCAGTCAGTGTGGGTGCATCTCCGATCGTCACCGTATTGAACATAAGAGGATTCGGGGAGACGGCTATTACCGGTGTTGCAGCTATTACACCTGTGCCTGTCAGATTTAGTGTCGCAATGGGCGTAGCTGGGTCATTGTTCGCAATTGTAATGCAATCGGTGACGGCACCAACCGTTGTCGGCGTATAGCTTACGCTCAAGACCGCATTTCCGGCCGGGGGAATTGTCAACGGGAGGGTGAGAGGTGTAAAGCCGAACTGCGTTGCCAACCCGCAGGCGGTAATGCTGCTCACCACTAGGTTTGCCGTGCCGGAGTTCTGGATCTGAGTCGTCAGAGTGGAGGTAGCCCCTATGGTCACCATACCGAAGGCAAGAGGATTCGGTACAAGGGCGATCGTCGGTGTCGCTTCCGAGGTCCCCGTCCCTGACGCACTGACCGTGGCACTCCCCGCGTTGGTGGTGGTAACGGTGATGGTCGCATTGGCGGCGCCCGCGGTAGTGGGGGCAAAGACCACCGTAAATGTCGTACTGCCACCAGCAGCAACGGTTGGTGTTGGTGTCCCGCCGATAACGAACTCGGTGCTTGAGCTGGAGACACTGACACCAGTCATATCGGCAGTGCCGGTGTTCGATATCGTCACTTGCTGCGGTGCCGAAGAAGTACCGACCTGTTGATTGCCAAAGATCAGAGTGGTCGGCGCCACACTCAGTACGGGTTGAGGAGCCGTTGATCCTGTGCCCGTAAGGTTAAGCGTGGCGACCGGGGCGTCGCTTGTGATGTTGATGCATCCGGTGACCGGTCCGACAGTTGCCGGTGTGTATGTGACGTCCAACGGCAGATTCCCGCCGACAGGTATGCTTGCCGGCAGCGTGATGGGGGTGAAACTGAACTCTGTTGTCCCCGCACAGAGGGCTATGCCGGTTACATTGAGCGGCGCCGTGCCGGTGCTCTGAATCTGGGCAGTCAGCGTTGAAGGAGTACCGATGGTCGCCGTGCCAAAGGCAAGAGGATTGGGTGAAAGGGTGATGGCCGGGGTCGGGACTGCCGCGCCTGTGCCGCTCAGATCGAGATTAATCGTACCGTTAACCGGATCGTTGCTCGTGATCGCAATGCAGCCCGTGTCAGCACCGATATTGGTAGGCGCATACGTCACCGACAGTTGTGCGGACTGCCCCGAAAGTATTGATACCGGAGCGATCTGCACGAAGCTGAACTCGGTGCTCGTCCCGCCGCAAACAGTAATATTGCTAACTGCAAGGGATGCGGTGCCGGTGTTCTGGATCTGGGTCGTCAGGGTGGAAGAAGCGCCTACGGTCACCGTGCCGAAACCGAGAGCAGGAGGAGCAAGGGCGATGATCGGTGCCGGCGCAGCTGCTCCCGTCCCCGACACGCTGACCGCCACAGTCGGTGTGGCGGGGTCATTGCTGCTGATTACGATGGAGCCGGTCTTGCTCCCCACGCTGATGGGCGTGAAGGTGACATTAAGTGTCGTGCTGGCGCCGGCGGCAACAGTGAAGGGCGCTGGCGGCGCCCAGGAGAACTCAGTGCTTGTCCCCGCACCGAGTGCAATGCCGGTTACGTTCAGCGGAGCAGCGCCGGTGTTCGATATGGTCACGGGTAACGTCGTAGGGACGCCGATAGTGACGGTCCCGAAAGCGAGCGTTGTCGGGCTTACGCCGATGATCGGCGCTGCCGCCGCGGTGACGGTGAATTGGTTGGTCGTGACAATCTCCTGTCCGTGTGCCGGATTATTGGGATCGGGCGTCCAGCGCGGCCCAAAAAACGTGGTACCCCCCTCTTCAGCCAGATCGTACTGATTCCCGTACCAGGCCGCGTTCCACGTGTAATTACCCGGCGTGGTCGGGGCCGCTGAGGATAAGGTGATGCCTGTAGTATTGTTAAATAAAGGTGCGTTGTTCATCCCGTCAGCGCCACTGCTGCGGGCAAGTTCTGTCGCCGTGGTCTGACCGTACAGAATTATCCGGGCCGAACCGGCGCGATACCCCCCGGTAATTTTTACAAAAACCGTTTCGCCTGGTGCATAGGATGTCTTCGACACCCCGGCTGCATCCACCGTTTGGCCTACCAGGTTTATGTCGCTCTTGGCGGAGCTCGAATGCACCCCATGTGCATGACACATGGAGCAAGAGTTGGCAGCATTCTGAGTGTCGTGGCAGCCAACACAGTTTGCGAATAAAGACTGGAAAGCGCTTGCTTCCGGTGCCCAGGCTATAAAAGTCACCAGTGCAAGGGTTAAAAACACCATGATATTTATTTTCTTCATTTATGTACCTCCGTCCTGATTCTGAGAATAGTTTTATTTTAGTCCTTTCCTCCACTCTGGATAGTGATTGTTATTGCATGAAGTGCGAAAACGGAGTTCTAAACTTAAAATACATGATGGTCCATTGGAATCATCTCCTTTCCAAAAGAACTCTTACAATTGATAAAACGACTGATCATCAGGGGCTTGCCCGATTATTCAGCAACAAACGTGAATTTTCGTGCATGAGATTTTATTATTGTAATGCTAGCAAACTATTCGCGGAATAAGAATGAGAGTATGTCTGTTTTTGCTGTCAGACATCACACATTAGATATAGAGTTTCGTTGCGATGTTGTCCTATGAGGATGGAAGGCGGGTCATTTGATTCAGGTTTATCAATGCAATGGGGCATATTGGATCTGCGACAAAAAAAAGCCACCCGTAACCGGGTGGCTTTTTCCTCGTCTTTGGCTATCTAAACGCATAGCAAACCGCTGAAGGCAAGGACTTTTCGAATAAACCCGGCTTCGTGTCTGCAC
>JBAQPK010000441.1:0-1549 GCA_049305715.1 Desulfuromonadaceae bacterium
ATTCACACCTCTTTGTAAAAAAATTTGATTTAAAGGTATTTGTAATCAATAACCCCGACCAACTAAATCAAGCCATTGAAAAGCTTTACAATACAGATTTGGAAGTAATGGTGCAGGACATAATACCTGGAAATGAGATTTACGTGTGTTATTTTTACTTCGATCAGAAAACAGAACCACTTGCCATTTGCGGTTACGACAAACTCAGGCAATCGCCGCCCGATTTCGGCAATGGCTCGTTATGCAGAAGCTTCTGGAAACCGTATCCAATTGCGGTGGCGGTGGATGTACTCAAATCAATGAAGTATCACGGAATAGCAGTAGCTGAGTTCAAAAGAGATCCTAGAGATGGCCAATATAAGATGATCGAAATAAATGCAAGAACAACCATGCAAAGTATTCTGGTCGCTCAAAGCAAAGTTCCTATTCATTATGTGGCCTACAAGAATCTGATAAACGGAGACAATTCAAAAATACCTTTTCAAACCGATGAAATTCTATGGATAGATGAACTAACCGATATGTATTACGGTATGTTGCATATAATAAAGAAAATAATCACTTTCTCAGAACTATTTAAACCCATAAAAGGAAGGAAAGTATTTGCTGTTGCTAGCTTGGACGACCCAGCCCCATTTATCGTTAGTGCAATTCAATTTTTATTAGGTATTCTAAGGCAGCTTCTAAAAAAGGTTCATCCAAGACTATAGCGGATTACGAACTCGCCAGGTATTTGAAAGAGTGGTCGGTGAAGGTGATCTCAAATTGGCAGGCAACTGGGCATTGACTGGGTCATTTAAGAATTCCAGCTAAGGATCGAAATGAAGGAAACCACATATTCTATTGTAATATCGTAATCGCTTAAATCTGAGCATAAATTTTCGTAATTTAGGGAAAACATAGACTTTAAACCATAGTTCAAAATTCGCATGCAGGCTCCCAGGGTTTGATATGAAGCAGATCATTAGCTTTTCCCTGAATTTTCCCCACTTATTCTTGTAAGGATTATCTCCTCTCAAAAAATCAATATAAGTAACATGGTCGACATCAATTAGCCATTTAAAGGCGAACCACAAAAGGAGTGTTCCGGGTGAATACGATGCATAGTCTTGCAGGTATGCTGTTTTTAGAAAAACCGAGTACGCTCCCCGGACGATGAATATACCTGCCGCAATTGGTTTTCCCGATACCGGCACTTCACTATTAACTAAACACTCTTTGGGTGAGAAAGGCTTCGGCTTTGCATTGTTGACGCCTTTGCCGCGATGGTAAAGGAGAAAAATGCGCAAACACCCTTTGTCAAGCAAGTATTTTGATAATTTGTGGTGAAATACCGGTTCCTCATCCCTCGTTTTCCAACTGCCGGAGTATATGTCAGAATATTGCGCCATAGCTGTATCCACATCCTGGCCGGGGTTACCTATAAGAACTATTTCAAAGCCGCCCGATCTTTCCAACTTGTTGAAAGCTTTTTTTATGCTATGGCGGTGATTGCCGGACAAGCTGTTCCAGTACTCCTGTGAATTGGCGAAAGATGAGAAATCGGCCC
>JBAQPK010000442.1:0-2138 GCA_049305715.1 Desulfuromonadaceae bacterium
TTTTTATATTCACTGAATATGATCCGTTTTTATCCGCAATTTCAGCCTTTTCCGCGTTCTATTTCTTTCGTTTTTACCTCATTTGTTCCGACCTGTCCGGGTTAGGATTGGCGGGTTAACTTCCGGCTACTTGCCGAAAGCGGTTAACAATTGCCGCAATGCACCTCCCGTAAAGTTGGTATACTTAACAATAAATATTGGTTATACACAAAAATATAATATGATTATACTTTTCATGAACGTTACGTAGATGCAGCGTGGCAGAATAAAGATCACGCGGAGGTGGAAGCATGAGCAGCCTGACATATCGTTCCATACCTGACATGCTCAGGAGCAATGCCACAAAATTCGGCAGCAGGCTGGCCCTCAAATACCGCAAGCAGGGGGCCTTTGTCACGCTGACGTATGCCGCCTACTACGAGCGGGTGTTGATGGTTGCAAGGGGGCTCGGCAGGATGGGGGTCAAGCCGGGTGACCGGATTGCTATCCTCTCGGAAAGCCGGGTGGGATGGGTTATCGCCGACATGGGTATTCTGTGTGCTCGCGCCGTTAGTGTACCGATCTATCCGACCGACACCCCGGAGCAGATCGAGTATATGATTAATCATTCGGGGGCCAGGATCATCTTTGTTTCCGGCAAGTTCCAGTATACCAAACTTCTTAAGATACGGGAGTCGATCCCGGGAGTGGAGCTGGTAGTCTCGTTCGAACGGTTTCTGGGACAGCCGGAACTGCCGGTTACCACATTCTACCAGCTCTCCGAGATCGATTCCCCCATCACTCCCGAAGAAAAGAAAGAGATCGAGACCGGCATCGACCTGATCGAACCGGGTGACATGCTGACGCTTATTTATACGTCAGGTACCACCGGAGTGCCGAAGGGGGTCATGCTGTCACACACCAACATCCTGACCAACATCAGGTACCTGACGGAGCAGAGCCAAGTGATCGACGAGAATGACGTCATGCTCAGTTTCCTCCCCTTAAGCCATATTTTTGAACGGACTACCGGCTATTACCTGACGATCAGCAACGGCGCCCTGCTGGCGTTTGCCGACAGCATCGAAAAAGTTGCGGAGAATATGGTCGAAATCCGGCCGACCGTCATGGTCTGTGTGCCCCGCCTGTTTGAAAAGATTTACCACCGCATCCACGAGAATGTCCATCAGATGCCGACGGTCAAAAAAGCGCTGTTTCATCGGGCCGTGGATATCGGAAAGAGGTATGTTGCGGCACGGTATATTGACAGGCAGATCCCGGCCCTTCTTAACCTGGAATATACAATAGCCGACCGCTTGATATTCAGCACAATCAGGGCGAGGTTCGGCGGCAACATGAAACTGTTCTGCTCGGGGGGCGGCCCGCTGGACAGGGCGATCAACGAATTTTTCTGGATCATCGGCATCCCGATTTTTGAAGGATACGGGCTGACCGAAACGAGCCCGGTGCTCTGCTTCAATAATCTTGAGCATATTCGTTTCGGCTCTGTCGGGGTCGCTCTGAAGGATACCGAGTTCAGAATCGCCGAGGATGGCGAAATCCTGGTAAAGGGGCCGCAGGTCATGCTCGGTTATTACCATGATCCGGTCGCCACGGCCGAGGTGATGCAGGACGGCTGGCTCAAGACCGGAGATATCGGCCATATACAAGACGGCTTCGTGTATATTACCGACCGGAAGAAAGAGCTGATTATTACCGCTGGCGGCAAAAACATCGCCCCGCAGCCGATCGAGAACGAAATTAAAAGGGACAAGTACGTCTCGTCGGTTTTTGTGTACGGCGATCGCAAACCGTATCTGACCGCCCTGATCGTGCCGAATCTGGAACGCCTGATCGAATATGCCAAGGAAAAGCATATCCATTATTACCAGGTTGACGATCTGGTCATGCATGAGCCGGTTCAGAAACTGTTTGAGCAGAGGTTGGCCGAGATCAACAAACGCCTGGCGCCCTATGAAACCATCAAGAAGTTCGTACTGCTGGCCCAGGATTTCTCCATTGATGGCGGCGAACTAACGCCGACGCTGAAGCTCCGGCGCAAGATCATCTACGAGAAGTACCGGCATAAGATCGAGGATCTGTATGCCGACCACAGCAATTGACAGATGATGCGTCATACAGACAACGGAGGAATATAA
>JBAQPK010000443.1:0-1863 GCA_049305715.1 Desulfuromonadaceae bacterium
CGGCACTTCGTGGAATCATGACGTCCTGAACTTCCGAATCGGAAAATTCAAAGATGCGGTGAAGCAACTGCTGCTCATCAGCCTCCAGCGTGCCGCTTGTGTGAGATATGTTAATAATCTGTCGTAATTCATCAACGGTATATACACTGGCATGGTCAGGAGAGATTTTTAATCCGAATAATCGAACAGTGCTTCTGCCGGCAAAATCAAGCATGCGTATCGGCCAGCTGAACAATGTGTGAAAAAGCCGTAGCGGCCACGCCACCGCTAGGGCAACACGTTCTGCCCGGTCCAGCGCAAGCGTTTTGGGGGCAAGTTCACCAAAAACAATATGCAGGAAGGTTATGATTGTGAACGCGGCGGCAAATGCAATTGTGTGGCGGACCGCGGTGGAAACCAGGCCATGCAGAGGTGCTTCCAGCAGTTGCGAGAGTGCCGGTTCGCCAACCCACCCGAGCGCCAACGACGCCATTGTAATGCCGAGTTGAGTGGCGGATATATAGATGTTAAGATTGTCAAGTAACCCCAGCAGAATTACGGCGCGTGCCTCGCCGCTTTCCGCAAGCGAGACAATCCGTGACCTGCGAACCGAAACGAGCGAAAATTCAGCAGCTACGAAAAAACCGTTTGCAGCTACCAGGAGAAGTACGAGAAAAAGATAGAGTAATGTATGATTCATCCCTGCATATTCCATCGGGAAGTGAACGATGTCAACTGCAACATTCCGATTATTATTATCGTTTGACCAATATTTTGATTCATGCTAGTTTTTTAAACTTAAATTTTTTTCGAAATGGAATTTCATGCAGATGCGGCTGACCATACTCCTGTTCCTCCTGCTTCAAACTGCGTGCGCCGGAGTCGCTCCGGCTCCTGAAACCGCTCCGCCCGCCACTTCCGGGGTTCATGATACTCATTCCCGCTCGTTGTACCTGTTTTCCCGTGCACGGATTGCAACCCATGAAGGTGATTACCCCGCCGCCCTGAATCTGCTGCGTGAAGCGATAGTACTTGAGCCGGATTCGGCCACACTGCATGGAGAAGTGGCCGACATCAAGCTCAAAATCGGCCAGATCCCGGAAGCCCTTGAATATATCAACAAGGCGATTGCGCTCGATCCCGGCTATCGCCCTCCGTATGTCCTGGGTGGGGTCTTGATGTCATCGGCGGGGAAAGATTGGGAAGCTGCGGATTATCTGCGTAAAGCGATCAAGATTGATCCCTCGAAGGAAGATGCCTATCTGCATCTGGCTCTGGCACTGACGCGCCTGTTTGAATATGAAGAAGCGGTCTCCACCCTTAAGGAGTTGGTCAAACGCAATCCTGATTCCGTTCTCGGATACTATTATCTGGGACGCACCTATAGCCAGATGAAGCTCTATCGTGATGCTCTCGGGTATTTTACCAGGGTACTGGAACTGAAACCGGAATTTGACCAGGCGGTTATTGATAAGGCGGCAACGTACGAGGCCATGGGTGACTATCCGCAGGCGATAGACACCTACCGTTCCCTCCTTGGTCAGGATGAACATCATGTTGCGGTGCTGCAGCGCCTGACCCAGTTACTGCTCCAGCAGCGCCGGTTTCCCGAAGCACTCGAATACCTCAAGCTGGCTGCTCAATCAGGTCTGGGAGGTCAGGAAACAATCCGAAAAATCGGGCTGGTTCACCTCGAACTTGAACAGTTTGATGATGCGATCGCCGTATTTGGAGGCATGCTTGAAAAAGATCCATCCGCCGGTAATATCCGCCTTTACCGCGGCATTGCCTATGAAGGGAAAGGTGATCTTGCTAATGCCTTTTCCGAGTTCAGCAAAATTTCTCACAATTCACCCCAGTATTTTGAAGCGGTCAGCCATATCG
>JBAQPK010000444.1:0-3726 GCA_049305715.1 Desulfuromonadaceae bacterium
TGAAACGGAGTGCTTTGAAAAAATTCTTGCCAATCAGTAAAGCGACCGGATACTGGGCGTCCATATCGTTGGCCCCCGGGCTTCCGACTTGATTTCCGAGGCTGCAACGGTCATGAGTTTTGGCGGGACGGCCCGGGACATCGCCCTGATCTGTCACGCCCATCCCACGCTTCCCGAGGCGATCAGGGAGGCGGCGCTTGATGTTCATAAGGAAGCGATTCACACCTGACTGGATGCGAAAGGAGGCATGTCATGCCAAGAAACCTGACCACAAAGATACTGGAAGCCCATCTCGTCAACGGGTCGCTCGTCCCGGGGAGTGAAATTTCGATCCGCATTGACCATACCCTGCTGCAGGACGCCACCGGCACAATGGCGATGCTGGAATTTATCGCCATGGGACTTCCACGGGTAAAGGTGGAGCTGGCCGCCCAATCCATCGATCACAACCTGCTGCAGACCGATTACAAGAACGCCGATGACCACGCCTTCCTGACCAGCGCGGCGATGAAGTTCGGTGTATATCTGTCAAAGCCGGGCAACGGCGTTTCTCACCAGGTTCATCTGGAGCGCTTCGACGTGCCGGGCAAGATACTGCTTGGGGCCGATTCTCATACGCCTACGGCGGCCGGACTTGCCATGATCGGGATCGGCGCCGGCGGTCTGGATGTGGCGCTGGCCATGGCCGGGCACCCTTTCAATCTTCCCTGTCCGAAGGTCTTTGGGGTCAAGCTGACCGGCAGGCTCCCTGACTGGGTTTCAGGCAAGGATGTTATTCTTGAAATGCTGCGTCGCCATACAGTAAGCGGGGGAGTAGGCAAGATAATCGAATATTATGGTCCCGGCGTGGCAACCCTTTCGGCGACTGATCGTGCCACCATCGGCAACATGGGGGCCGAACTGGGGGCGACCTCTTCCCTTTTCCCTTCTGATGAGCGGACGCGCGAATTCCTGGTTTCACAGGGGAGGGGTGACAGCTGGCAGCCGTTTGCAGCCGATGAAGGGGCTGTTTACGACCAGTACGACGAAATCGATCTATCCGCTCTTGAACCGCTGATCGCCTGCCCTTCGTCTCCCGACAATGTGGTGCCGGTCCGCGAAGTCGAGGGGACAAAGGTTGATCAGGTCATCGTCGGCAGTTCGGTGAACTCGTCGTACCGCGATCTGATGACCGTCTGCCGGATTATGGAGGGGAGCCGTGTCGCACCCGGGGTGCATTTTCACGTCAACCCCGGGAGTCGTCAGGCGCTGGAGAACGTCGCCCAGGATGGCGGTGTGCTGATGCTGCTGATGGCTGGCGTCAGTATTCACCAGTCCGGCTGTCTCGGGTGCATCGGCATGGGACAGGCGCCGGGAACAAATCAGGTGAGCCTGCGCACCTTTCCCCGTAACTTTCCCGGGAGAAGCGGCACCAAGGATGACAAGGTGTATCTCTGCTCGCCGGAAACGGCCGCGGCGTCCGGCATCCGTGGTGTAATAACCGACCCGCGTAAATTGGGAGAAGTTAAATCGTATCCTGCCGTGCGGAATCCCGAAAAATATCTTCTGGACGATTCCGGCATCATCTTTCCCCTTGAAGATGGTTCTGCGGTCGAGATCAAGACCGGACCGAACATAGCGCCGTTTCCGGATTTCGAGGCACTGCCGGATTCCCTGCAGGCCGGGGTCGTTATCAAGCTTGGCGACAACATAACGACAGATCATATCATGCCGGCCGGCAACAAGGTCTTGCCGCTGCGCAGCAATATTCCGGCAATAGCTGAGCATGTTTTCGAACAGGTGGACGCAGAATTTCCCTCCCGTGCGCAGGCCGCCGGGAACGGCATCGTTATTGCCGGTGAAAACTACGGGCAGGGCTCATCCCGCGAACATGCCGCCATTGCGCCCCGTTACCTGGGAATTCGCGCCAAGATAGTTAAAAGTTTTGCCCGTATCCATAAGGCCAATCTGGTTAATTTCGGCATACTGCCGCTGGTTTTCAAGAACCCAGATGAAATCGACCTGTTTCAACAGGGGGATCAGGTTTCTTTCCCCGGCGTGCGGCAGCTTGTCGAGAGCGGGGCACATGAAATCCCGGTGATGGTCGGCGGCCGCGAGGTCACCACTTTGTTGGAGGTCTCCGACCGTCAGCGCCAGGAACTTCTGGCGGGCGGCACGCTGAATTTTGTGAAACAGAATCAAGAGTAGAGGAGCTGGAATGCCCAGATCTATCCGCAAAACCAAGATAGTGGCAACAGTCGGCCCGGTGAGCTCATCGCCGGAAATGATTCAGAAACTGATGAAGGCCGGTGTCGACATATTCAGGCTGAATTTCTCCCATGGTGAAAATGCCCGGAAGCTGGAATTGATCCATACCATCCGGCAGGTGTCGGAAAAGTTGGGTCATCAGGTCGGCATTCTTGGGGACCTTCAGGGGCCGAAGATCAGGACCGGTAAAATGGCGGGGGAGGGGATGATGCTGGTCAAGGGGCAGGAAGTGGTCATTACCACCGATGACGTGCTTGGCGGTGACGGTGTCATTCCGACTATTTACCGGTCCCTGCCGCACGATGTGCACCCTGGTTCGAGAATCCTGCTGGATGACGGACTGCTGGAGTTGAAGGTTGTCGGACTGGAAGGCGAAAGGGTGCGCTGCCAGGTCGTTGCCGGCGGACAGCTCAAAAACAATAAGGGGATCAATCTTCCAGGGGTGAATGTTTCTGCCCCCTGTCTCACCGAAAAGGATTTGATCGATCTTGATTTTGCTCTTGAAGCGGGGGTTGATTTCATTGCGCTTTCATTTGTGCGTACCGCCGATGATATTGAAGAGATCAAACAGATTATCGCTGCAAAAGGGAAAGATACACCGGTCGTGGCCAAAATAGAGAAGCCGGAGGCACTGCGCAACTTCAAAAAAATCCTTGAAGCGACCGATGCCGTCATGGTGGCGCGGGGGGACCTGGGTGTTGAAATCGAACCTGAAAAGGTGCCGATTTATCAGAAAAAAATCATCCAGGCATGCAACAGGGCGGGGAAGCCGGTCATAACTGCGACCCAGATGCTGGACTCCATGATCCGCAATCCGCGCCCGACCCGGGCTGAGACATCCGATGTGGCCAATGCTATTATAGACGGCACGGATGCTATCATGCTTTCCGCTGAAACGGCTTCCGGCGATTTTCCGATAGAATCAGTTGAAACGATGGCGCGTATTGCCAAAGATGTGGAAAGTGCTGACCTGCCCTCTGTTGTTGGGCATTCGAAGGCCATAGCGACAACAGCACAGGCGGTTGCTGAGTCGTCCTGTCGGACCGCCGCCACCATCAAGGCGAAGGCAATTGCCGTGTTTACGCGATCAGGCGGTACCGCTGCCCTCATATCTGCCTTCCGGCCTTCAACCCGGATCATCGCCTTTACCGCCTCACCGGAGATTCACCGCAGGCTGTCGATCTACTGGGGGGTGCAGTGTACTAACGTTGGCATCATGGAAAATACCGACCAGCAGATACATGAGGTGGAGAAAAAACTCTTGTCCTCGGGATTTCACAACGGAGATCAGATTGTTATTACCATGGGGATCCCGATTGAAACGCGCGGATCAACAAATCTTATGAAAGTGCATAAACTGGGAACTCACGGATTCTACGAAGTTTTTGAGGAAAACAACTAACGGCACCTGATTTATTTTCCCCTTCAGTTCATTTTTATTTTGACAGGTTCGAATTGTTTATGATAGAAAGCGAGTCC
>JBAQPK010000445.1:0-4622 GCA_049305715.1 Desulfuromonadaceae bacterium
GCAGCCCTGTTTCCTTCCTGGACAACCGGGGAGTTTCTTGATGATGGCCGCCTGCTGGTTGTGGATAACGGCACCCTGTTTCTGGTCTCCGGATTCGCAGCCCCCGTTGCCGGACCGGCGGTGCCGCCGGAAAAGCTGGAACGGCTCCGCACTATCCGCGCCTGGCGCGCATCGGGGCTTATTACGGATGATGAGTATGCCTCGGCGAAAGAAAAGGTGATGAAATGACGAACGTATTGTTTCCCGGCGGGGTCTGGTTTCTTTGTTCGCTGCTGCTGATGACCGCAGCGGTCGCGGGTGCAGATGACTGCGTCGATTGCCATCGGGGCAAAACGCCGGCCGCCGTCCGGCAGTGGCAGGAAAGCGCCCACTCACGGGCCAGGGTGGGGTGCCGCGACTGCCACGGTGCGGACCATGCCCTCATCGAAAAGGGTAAAGTCCGCGTCGGCGCCAAGGTCTGCGGCCGCTGCCATGCCAAAGCCTATGGCGAGCATGTTGCCAGCCGCCACGGCATGGGTCTCCACTCAGGCTGGGGCTGCACGCGTAACCTGGCCAATCGCGACCCGCGTGAGTGCGGCTTCTGTCACGAAGAGGGGAGCACCGTGCCCAAGTCAGAAATCCAGTGCGCCCGGTTCCTGAAGCAGTCCAGCGAAATGGGTGAAATCGGCTGCAACCGCTGTCACCAGGTGGAAAGCTCCTGTGCCTCCTGCCATGCCTCTCACTCCACCGATCTGCGCCTGGTACGCGATCCGGCAAGCTGCTCCCCCTGCCATATGGGGCCGGACCACCCCCAGTGGGAGATGTGGCAGACCTCTCGCCACGGCGTCCTCTACTCCACCCTGGGGAGGACGATGGGGCCCGACTGCCAGACCTGCCATATGCCCAAGGGGAGCCATGATGTCTCCCGCGGCCTGACCATCAGTTCCGGCAGCATACCGTTCGCTCCCGCCGCCGCAAAAAAGGGGCGCGCCGAAATGCTCGCGATCTGCAGTGACTGCCACGCCCCGGCCTTTGCCGCCCGGGAGCTTGCCGCGGGAGACGCGGTGCGCGACCAGAGCCTTGCAATGGTCAAGGGGGCCGAGAGAATCATCGCCTCCCTGAATGATGAGGGAGCGCTGTTCCCGATGCCGGATAAACGCCCGCCCCATCCGCTCTCCGGCAACCGGCTGGTGCTTGACGCCCAGATGCTGTACGAGGACACCTCGCACATCGAACGGCTGTTCTTCAAGATGAAAAAGTACGACCTGGCCAAGACCGTCAAGGGGGCCTATCACCAGAACGCCGCCTACACCCACTGGTACGGCAACGCCGAGCTGAAGATGGATCTCGTTGACATCACATCGGAGGCCGCCAGACTGCGGGAGCGCACGGGGAGGGGGGAACAGACCCGGTCGCCGGATGAGCGCCGCCGCATTGAAGAACAGCTGGAGATCCTGAAGAAGGGTGCGACCCGCGGGGCAATCACACCGGAAGAGCATGAGCGGGAGCGTGCGAAGCTTCTGAAGCAGTTTCTCGATTTGAAGTAGATCTACGAATCCCATTGCAGTCCGGCTACCTCAACATCCAGAGGGTGCCGGCACAGCCGTCCCGGCAGCAAATATCTGCACCGGAATCACCACCTGTATTTATAACGTATTCTAATATCATTGCATTTGAACCGATCGTGTATTACCCTACTCTCGGCGATACAGCCGTATTCAGGGAGTATGCTGCGAATGGGCGAAAAAATATTTAAACTGACTCTTGTTAAAAAGCTGATCATCAGCTATGCCATCATAGTAATCTGTCTCGTGGCGGCCATCATTTACTCTATTACCGGTTTGGCCAGCATCACAAGGATCGCCAACGAAATCGGCCGTGTCGATCTTGCCGCTGCAAAGGCCGTGGACTCAATGACGGATTCACTGAAGGCACAGCAGCGCGCCGTCGGCAGATTCGCCATAATCCCCGATCAGGAATACATAAACATCTACACGGTCCGGAAGACTGCGTTTATGGAATCGCTGTCAATAATTCAAAAATCCGGCCTGAACGATCTCCACAAGCTGCGGCATGATTATGACAACTATGACAATATGGCCCGGAAAGTATTTGCCGGCGTTCCAATACCGCAGGAACGGATTAAATCGGCAATCAATCTCGTTGAAAAGGAAATAGAGGCCGCCCGGCTGCGGCAGAAACAACAACTTGAATCAAAGCTTTCCGCGGCGCGCGAACAGGAGGCCAGGACCGTAACCAGCGCGACAAAACTGGCTTTCAGCGGAGTGTTTATCGCTGTTCTTGTCGCTGCCCTCCTCGTCTATTCCCTTTCAACGTCCATCGCAAAACTGATAAACGCGACGCATCGCATCGCTGCAGGTGACTTTGAACATGACATCAAAATTGCCTCGGGGGACGAAATCGGTGATCTTGCACAGGACTTTCTAGTCATGGCGTCGCGCCTGAAAGAGCTTGAACAGATGAGTCTTGACGCAAGCCCTCTTACCCGCCTGCCGGGCAATATTGCCATCGAACGGTTTATAAACAGGCATCTGAAGGAACAGAGGCCATTTGCAATGTGCTATCTGGACCTTGACAACTTCAAATCCTACAATGATCGCTACGGTTATATCAAAGCCAGCGAGCTCCTGAAAGAGGCTGGCCAGGTCATACACGAGGCGGTCGCCGCTGTCGTAAAACCGGAAGCCTTTGTGGGGCATATCGGTGGCGATGACTTCGTTGTGATCGTTGATGAAGCAGATGCCGATGCGGCATGTAAGGCCATAATCCGAGGCATTGATGCGATGATACCGAAATACTATTCTGAAGAAGACCGTAAATGCGGCTACATAGACGGGGTTGACAGATACGGGGTTGAGCGCTGTTTCCCGCTCATATCCATATCCATAGCGGCTCTCGTCTGCAGGCCGGGGGATTACGGATCGGCAGCCGAGATAGCATCCACCGCTGCAAAAGTGAAGGACCAGGTAAAGAGCTCATCCGGCAGCAACTTCATCATTGTTGAAAAGGGGGATATCGGTGAGGCGTGATATCACATCAACGCTGCTGATCGGCATGCTTCTGCTCAGCCTCGGTCTCAACGGATGCGGCGGAATTCTGGGTAAAGGAACGCTGCAAGCGGTTTCAGACAGGCGGCAGAAACTTGCCAAAGCCGTTAATATGATCGAAACCGGCCACGACAACGAGGCACGTTATTTCCTTGAGCTGGTGGTTGAAGACGCCGGGGAGGCAGGGGTTACGGATGAGGCGCTTTTTCGACTGGCAATCCTGAAACTGAATGACGGAGAACTGGGCTCCGGAAAAAGCTCCATTGCTCTCCTTGAAAGGATGCGGAGCAATTATCCGACAAGCGCCTGGACAAGCCAGTCGGCACCGCTTTATTCATATCTGATGAATATAAAAAACATCCGGAATCGAGAAAGAGAGTTCAAAACCTTGCGGGAGAAAAACCTCTCCTTGAGCAGGGATGTAAGTGAGCTGCGCCAAGCCATAGATCGTTTGAAGGCACTGGACCATGAGTTGGAGCAGAAAATCAGGCGCTGATATTCCCATAGCCGGGTGCAACCGGGTTGTCATCGCCCCCCGCACCTGCTCTGCAATCCCATCCCCCGGCTTGCAGCCATCGCAATTCCCATCCCGCGTTTACCTTTCCACGTTATCTGCTAAGCTACTAATTATGGTCATAATTACATTGACATATTCGGTTTCCCATATATAATAAAAAACATAAGTGTACGGGGGGGATATGTCGCGATTATTAATCACAGGAACTTTTTTGCTGTTTTCGGTCGCTGCTGCGGGGGCTGAAACGCTGAAGCTGTCGCTCAGGGACGCGATGGGCATGGCTCTTGAAAACAACAGCCGGATCAAGGCTTCCCGCTATACCTCTCACGCCGTACGTCAGGGAGTCGAAAGCGCCAATTCCCGCTATTTACCCGCCGTTTCCCTTGAGGAGGCTCTGGTTGCCTCCAACTCGCCGACGAGTACGTTCATGATGAAGCTCGATCAGGGGCGCTTTACGCAGAATGATTTCCTGATTAGCAACCTCAACAGCCCCTCTGCGCAGCATGACTTCAAAACCGCCCTGTCGGTTCAGCAGCCGCTCTTTGTTCCTTCCCTTTCCCCGCTGAAAGAGATGGCCGTCAAGGACGCGCAAAAATCAGAGCTGGAGCTGGAAGCGGCCCGCCAGGGAATCGCTTTTCAGGTTTTTCATACGTATCTTGAAGTGCAGAAGGGTGTTGCCCAGCTGGAGGCGGCGGTTAAAGCCGTTGCCGATGCCCGGGAAAACATGCGACTGGCAGCCGTCAGAACGTCCGCGGGGACCGGTCTCAAATCGGATGAACTGCGCTCCCGCACCCACCTCTCCATGGTCGAACAGCAGCATATCTCTACCCATAACGACCTCACCCTGGCGCGGATGAAGCTGGCGCTGCTGATCGGACTCCCTGAAGACAGGGAGTTTGAGGTGTCCGACACTCTTGAGAGTGTTGCGGTGCCCGCCATGAGCGACCAGGTGCTCAAGGAAGCCCTTGAAAACCGGGTTGAGCTGAAACAGTCGCATGCCGATCTTGAAAAGTCGGACGCGGCGCTCAGGCTTGCCCGGAGCGAGTATCTGCCGACAG
>JBAQPK010000446.1:0-2396 GCA_049305715.1 Desulfuromonadaceae bacterium
AAGCTCCGTTTGTCAGCCAGACAGCCGGTATATTCGTCACCGATGTTGAATCCCCCGAGATAAGCCAATGTACCATCGACGATCGTCATCTTGCGATGGTCCCGCTTGTCGAACCAGTAGAAACCGCGCTTGAACGAGGGGACATTAAAGGGGAGCAACTTGACCCCCTGCTTGGAAAGGTTCTTGAAATAGGATGCGGGCGTGTCGAGACAACCGATATAATCGTAGATCAGCCTGACGGTGACTCCGCGTTGCACCGCAGCGGCCAGCTCGCGGGCCAGGCCGATCCCGAGACGATCGTTATGGATGATGTAATATTCCAGGAGAATTGTATGCTCTGCCGCACGGATGGCGGCAAAAAGCGCTTCAAAAAACTGTCTCCCTCCTTGAAAGAGTTCGACACTGTTATGGCGGTGGGTAACCGGCAACTCCAGGGGGCGCAGCCGTCCCAGCAGGCGGGTAAACCTGGAAAGCCGCTTTGTATGTTTGAAGTGTTTGTTTCGCATGGTGCTCACATCACGCTATGCAACCGGTATCGTCAAGCGCCCTACCGACTCGATTTCCGCGGTCATGACGTCACCGGCCGCTACCCTCCCGACCCCGGCCGGTGTTCCGGTCAGAATCACGTCGCCCGGCTCCAGCGTGAAGATTGCCGAAATGTGGGCGATGGTCTGAGGTATGCGGGTGATCATATCGGAGGAGCAGCCATCCTGGCGGGTTTCGCCGTTGACCGCGAGTTTCAGATTCAGGGCATGGGGATCGGCAACCATCCCGGCCGGAACGAAGTCCGATAGAGGGCAGGAGGTGTCAAACCCCTTGGCGATCTCCCACGGCAGCCCCTTTGCTTTGAGCTGGTTCTGCACATCGCGCAGCGTCATGTCGATGGCTACGCCGTAGCCGGCGATGTACTCCAGCGCACTTTCCGCCGCAACGTTTTGACACCGCTTCCCGATCAACACCGCCAGCTCTACTTCGTAATGGCACTCCTGAGAATAGGACGGAATCCGCACCGCCTCGCCGTCGCTGATCACCGAAGATGCCGGCTTCATGAACAGCACCGGCGCCGCCGGAGTTTCGTTCCCCAGCTCCCTGGCGTGTTCGGCATAGTTGCGCGCCAGGCAGACGATCTTGCCGATGGGGAACTGCTGGCCTGTTGCGGGGATTTTTGCGGTTTTCATGGCCTTTACACCTCAAAATGGATTGTTGTACGACATTAGCAATAAAAGATTGCGCTGTCCATTTGGGCAGCTTTTTATCTCTCAACTATCTGCTCGGGACAGCTCACACGGCTTTTATGACATCGAGTCCTGAAATAACATCAAAATGGCGATCCACGGTCAGCAGTGAATAAGAATGCTCAAGTGCCAGCGTGGCGATAATGATATCGGACAGCGGCAGGACATGTCCTTTTTTGCGCAGTTGTGACGACAATCGTCCGGCCTTGATCCAGAGAGCACCCGTCATTTCCAGCTGCGGCACGGCCTGAAACGCATTCAGAACCTGAGTCTCTTCACGGAGATTTCTGATTCCCTGCAGAAGTTCATACAGCACCACGCCGCACGTTACAACCTCTCCCTGCACAAGTGCGGCTTCCAGCTGTTCGGCCATCCGGGACGGCTTGCCTCTGAAGAAATCGATCCAGGCGCAGGTATCGGGCATAACTCTATTCACCATGATAGCGCTCCCGCTCCTCGGCTGCCTTCAATTCAAGATTCTCTTCAAGCTCCCAGTCGTACTCGATCCGCACCTTTCCGCGCAATTCAAGCAGAGCCTGCCTCTTCTGGCGACGCACGTAATCCTCCATCACCGTTATAATGGCCCTGGTTTTGGATTTCTGCCCGGAGAGTTGCTGCACTTCCGCAATGAGGTCATCGGGTATGTTTAGCGTTGCACGCATTTATTGCACCTCCATTATATGCATTTACTATATGCGTTTTGAGGTAAGGGGTCAAGGTGGGATTGATTGGCTTTTCGCTGTTATGCTATGAGATTATTGTTCTTTGCTTCGTTGGACTCCTGAGCATCTACTTTCAGCTTGCCATCCAGCCTTTACTATGCACAACTCTGTTTATGGTTTTGGGCGTGTAGCTGCTGTCTTTGAAGCTTTTTCCGCAAACACAGCAAGTCCAGTACCCTTGGGGTTCCTTTGCTTTCGATCAATCTGGCAAGTTTTTGCTGGTCATCTTGGCATGAAGGACAAAATGGGCCATCTTTCCCATTTTCTGTTTTTAGCCAGTAATACGGCTGTTCGTATATGACATTACCTTTCATGTATTGCCTCAGTCGGAATTGGACTTTCAGGCCGCTTGATCTAAGGGTAAGTCAGCTTCCCCTGAATGTCTGATTTCAGGGAAGTCTTGTTGTCGTTTTTGTTTTCTCAGTTCTCTGGCTTCTTC
>JBAQPK010000447.1:0-1815 GCA_049305715.1 Desulfuromonadaceae bacterium
ACCGGCTGGCTGATGGGCAGCAGCCGGTTGACCTATGCCGGGACGACCGGTGATCCGTTTTTCATCGGCTATCTGCGCCTGGTGCATTTCACTGCGGGGTGGCTGCTGGTAAGCATGGGGATACTCCGGATTGCCGGACTGTTTCTGGCATCGACCAAATACCAGCGCTGGCGGGCCCTGTTCCCGATTACTGTGACGGACCTGAAAAACCTGTTCCGGGTGGGACGCAATTACCTGCTTTGCATCTTTGAACATGGTCCCCACTATATCGGGCACAATCCGCTGCAGCAGGTGGCTTACACCGGCATCTACCTGATGGCGCTGCTGGCGATCCTGACCGGTTTTTGCCTCTATTCCGCCTATGACGCCAGCAATGTGCTGTTCAGTCCTTTCTTCATGCTGAACGATCTGATCGGCATCCAGTACGTTAGACTGATCCATTTCTTCATGATGTGGATCTTCCTGGCCTTCATCCCGATCCATGTCTATCTGGCAATCCGGGCCGACACGGTTGAACGGGAGGGGGCGATCTCCTCAATCTTCAGCGGCGGGCGTTGGTGCCGCAAGGGAACCAGGTTTGAAGATGACTGATCGTGCAGAGCGGAAGTCCGGAACGTAAAACGTCCCGCTTCTTGTTCAGAAACGGGACGTTTTTGCCAAATGCCGCACTTTGATCGGGATGCTAATCTCTTCCGCCGTGCCGGCCTTTTTTATGTTTTTTCTTATAATGCCCTTTGTGCTTGCCGTTATCTTTTTTTCCTTCATACCGCGGCTCTTTTACAATAACCCTCTCCCGCTCGATGACAGTCATCGGTGCTGGTAGAGGTGATCCGACCCGAACACTGGCATTGGGAGTGTTGACTTCAACATTTACGGCGGCGGCAGAAAATGTGGCTGCCGCGAGAACAAGAACAATACTTCCGGTCACTCTTTTCATGATTACTCTCCTTTTCGTACGTTACTCCGGTTGACGACCTCGGAATCAATAACAATTCTCAAACGACCGAATCAGTGCCCGCCAGAATTTCTTCCCGGACCGTCACCAGCAACTCGGCGCAGATGGCAACCAATTCCTGCCTCAGACCCTCAGCTTCGGATGAAAGCTCAATATTCACCGACTCGGCAAAATATTTGAACTTGGCTACAACGTCTTCAAACTGCTCGATAGTGCAATTCACAATACGGCCCCTTTTCCTGATTTTTCACACGAAAAAGGCTAGCCGAGCAAGGGCTAACCTGTTATTTTGGTGGCGGAGAGGTGGGGAGTCAAATCCCAAACAGGTATACCTTCCGAGTCTACTATAAGCTAGGGTAACAATATAATTCTAAATAGTTATCAGTGAAAACAATTTATAAATCCTGTTTGTTTCTGCCGCCGCATTGTGCATGAACTCAGAACTTATTTCAATCATTTCCTTGAAGTAGATGCGTCACGCCAACAGCAAATGGTTTCTCGGGAATCATTCGAAGAATAAAATATTCTGCTCAGTCAAAAAAAACGTTGCTATTCTTTGGGGCATTTGATAGAAGAAACCCGTTCGAATTAATCAATGAAAAAACGTTCTCCGAACGGGCAAAATCAGAGTAATCTGGTGACGCAAAACCACGGGTCCTGACTTAAAAGGATAGCCGGGTTGCCGAAGAGATGAGATATGCATCTTGGCACCCGGTATTTACCGACACAAGGAGCGCTCTTATCTTCGGAAGATGAGAGTGCTCCTTTTTTATTGATTTGTGATAGTGTGCGGTGTTCGTCGATTTATCCAAGTTTCAAAACGTTCTCCGAACGGGCAAAACCAGAGTAATCTGGTGACG
>JBAQPK010000448.1:0-3180 GCA_049305715.1 Desulfuromonadaceae bacterium
CGATAATACGGTTACCACCCCCTGTCTCTTCAAGCCGCTTGAGCACGGCGCCGACATAGTCGTCTATTCGTTGACAAAGTTCATTGGGGGACATGGCACCAGCATCGGTGGAGCGGTTGTAGACGGCGGAAAATTCCCGTGGAATAACGGCAAATTTCCCGAATTTACCGAACCTGACCCGTCCTATCATGGTCTTAAATACTGGGAAGCCCTGGGAAATATCTCGTATATCATTAAGATGCGGGTGGCGCTGCTTCGCGATATGGGCGCCTGTATTTCCCCATTCAACTCCCTCCAATTTATCCAGGGGTTGGAAACGCTGCACGTCCGGATGGCGCGTCACGTTGAAAATGCCCGGACCGTTGCCCGCTGGCTGGAAGCGCACCCGGCCGTTGCCTGGGTTAATTATCCGGGACTGGCCAGTCACAAGGATCATGCCCGGGCGCTCAAATATCTTCCGAAGGGGGAGGGCGCCATCATCGGCTTCGGCATTAAAGGGGGCATGGAAGCTGGTAAGAAATTTATCGATAATGTCAAGCTGCTGTCACATCTGGCGAATATTGGCGATGCCAAATCGTTGGTAATCCATCCTGCTTCGACTACTCATCAGCAGCTGTCTGCGGAAGAGCAGGTTGCATCCGGCGTAACGGCTGATTTTATCCGGCTTTCGATCGGGATCGAAGGTGTGGATGACATCATTGCGGATATCGAGCAGGCACTGGAAGCTTCTCAGCGCTGATACTCCCCTTTCTTTTGAAAATATACGGGCAACCCATGCGGTTGCCCTTTTTTTGGATAAATTTCAACAATAACGAAAAGTTGATGCAGTACTTCCGTTACACTCACCGTCGAGCCCATATGCGGTTCTGATGGGGGTAACTACCCCGTGTTAACGGCAAACTTCGCCTTGTGGTTACCCTTTATTTTGTGTAGTATTACCTGAAATAACGGAAGTTATTTATTCCGATCAGAGGAGTTGTTATAATGTACATGTTGACTATCCGCACCAGTTTTGCTGCTGCGCATAACCTGATGAATTATCAGGGAGATTGTGAAAATCTGCACGGCCACAACTGGAAAGTCGACGTGGCGGTCACGGCACGGGAGCTTGACAAGGCGGGTCTGGGTATAGATTTCAAGGTTTTGAAGCGTGAAGCGGGTGCGATAATAAACGAACTTGATCATAAATATCTCAATGACAATCCGGCCTTCCGTGGCATTTCCCCTTCATCCGAGCATATTTCGAAGTATCTCTACGATCGCATCTCCGAACGGATGAACAACGACAATATCAAAGTGGATTCAATTACCGTCTGGGAGTCTGACAACGCATCCGCACGTTATTATGAGTGATCCGGTTTACATCAGTGAAATATTTTCGTCTATTCAGGGCGAGGGCATGCTGGCAGGCCGCCGACAGATTTTTGTGCGTCTGATGGAATGCAATCTCGACTGCATCTATTGCGACACCGACTTTGAAAAGTCAGATATTTGCCGGCTGGAATCCAAGCCGGGTTCCGGTGCGTTTCTTAACCTCCCGCAGCCGTTGCCGTTGCATAGAATATCCGCCATATTCGAAGATTGGAAACTGCAATTACCCGGGGCACATCATTCGGTAAGCTTTACCGGCGGGGAGCCGCTTCTTTATGCGGACGCCCTTGCGGAGTGGTTTCCTGAAATCAGGAAATCTCTACCGATCCACCTTGAAACAAACGGCACCATGCACCTTGCCCTTCAACGGGTAAAGCAACACCTTGATTATGTCAGCATGGACATGAAACTTCCTTCAACCGCCGGCTGTACTGAGCAGTTATGGGACCTGCACGCCCTATTTCTTCGAGAGGCGTACGGCGGTAACGTTTCGGTAAAAGTTGTAGTTGGTGAGACGACGTCTGACGGCGAAATCCGGCAGGTATGCGATGTGATTACTTCGGTTGATACGACACTGCCTCTGTTTTTACAGCCCTTGTCTCTGCCCGATGGAAGTATCGGCATTACTGCTGCGCAGATTCTGCATTTTCAGGAGTTGGCATCATCACGTCTGCCTGACGTACGGGTAATTCCTCAGATGCATAAGCTATTGGGCGCGCTTTGATTATCGAAACTATTATACTGGATTCAGCCATTTGTATTACGCTGCTCGATCAAACCCGGCACTATTTCGGCGGCTACTTTCATGTTAAAGTGCTTGCATATTGCGATATTCCGCTGGAGCGGTGCTATTTTGAAAATGCCGGCGAATATAGTGATGCCGTGAAAAAAATGGGGGCGACTGTCAGATTTGAGCGGGTTCTGGAAAAAATGGCTGTGCCGGAATCAGGAATAGAATCAGTCCGCACTCTGTTGACACAAGCCTTTCATGAAACAACCAGAGCCTATCTGTCAACTCCTGATTTCCCCTCCCGTTTTGTCCGGAGCGAGTATCAGAAACGTGGAAAAATCCCCCCTAAAATTAGAAGTTCAAGAGCGTAATGTGCCATTGCCCGTTGCAACTATTGATAAACTTGCCTTTGGTGGCAATGGTGTCTGCCGGATTGACGGCAAAGTCTGTTTTGTGCCCTTCAGCTGCCCCGGCGATGAAGTTTCTCTTCGGATATCAGCTCAGAAAAAATCGTATTGCACGGCATCAATAGCTGAAATTAAAAAACCCTCTCCTTCCAGAACCGTTCCAGAGTGCTCAATCTTTGGCGCATGTGGAGGGTGCAATTGGCAGCATATCAGCTATCCTGCCCAGCTTGAACATAAGCGGCTGATCCTTGCGGAAACCCTCTGGCGGGGAGCTCGTGTCCCTGCCGGCCTGATTGAAGATGTAGTGGCCGCATCGTCGCGGTATGCCTACCGGAGCCGTCTTCAGTTCAAGGTTTCCGTTCAGAACGGATCGCTTTGCATCGGCTTTTATCGACAGGGTTCACATCAGGTTGTTGATGCGGCAGGCGGCTGTCCTGTAGCCGTGCCCGTTATCAATCAGGCGCTGAACAGTTTCAGAGTCGTACTCCAGTCATATCCGGATATTGAGTCGATCTCCCAGATCAGTATTGATGCCGGTGACGGGGGAGTGGTGGTCGTCATACATCATAACGGAAGGGTTACCTCGAAGGTCAAAAACTATTTTATTGATCGGGCTGGTGGTTTTGGACCATGCACGGGACTTTATCTTAAAACGGATAATCAGTTGTACGG
>JBAQPK010000449.1:0-13136 GCA_049305715.1 Desulfuromonadaceae bacterium
AGGCGGATCTTCCGACGGCTGGCCGAGGCCGAGGCGCTGGTGCACGGTGTGGCGGTTGAAGATGTGCATTTCCACGAGGTCGGGGCGATAGACTCCATCATTGATATCGTCGGGACCGCCATCTGCCTGGAGTATCTGGGTGTCGAGACGGTCTGCGCCGCTGCGCTGCCGCTGGGGGGCGGTTTTATTGAGACATCCCACGGCCGCCTGCCGGTGCCGGCCCCGGCCACGGCCGAGCTTCTGAAAGGATTGGCGGTGCATGGCGAGTGTGGTTCGGGAGAGCGGGTGACGCCGACCGGCGCTGCCATTATTGCTGCTCTGGCCAGCGGGTCCGGGAAGCAGCCGTCAATGGTTCTGGAAAAGACAGGGTCTGGTGCCGGAGGGAGGGATTTCCCGGATTGCCCCAACATCCTGCGGGTTTTTCTGGGGAGGAGTGTCGAAAAAGCCGATCATGCCGATGACGTGATTGTGGTTGAGGCTAACATCGACGATTCTACGCCGGAGGTTTTGGGGTATGCCATGGAGCGGCTCTTCGAGGAGGGGGCGCTGGATGTGTTCTTTACGCCGATTCAGATGAAAAAGGTGCGACCCGGCGTGAAGGTGTCGTTTCTCTGCAGGCCGGAACAGCTTGACCAATTGTCCCGGCTGCTGCTGGTCGAGACGTCAGCCATCGGCCTGCGCTATTACCGGGCAGCTCGCATCATTCTGCCGCGCCGGATTGTTGAACAGCAGACAGAATTCGGAGCCGTGCGGTTTAAGCAGATTATTGACGGCAGTGGCAAGCTGCTTCGTACATCACCAGAATACGATGATTGTCGCCGGATTGCCCGCGAAAATGCAATTCCGTGCCGAGAGGTAATGGAGCGGCTGCAGCGTAGAGGAGTGTCTGAAACATGAGGATTACAACGTTGAGTATCGGAGACGAGTTGATCTGCGGCCAGCTGACCGACACGAATGCCGGCACGATCGCCTCCCTGCTGCTTGCGGAAGGGTTACGCATCCAGCGGCACCTGACTGTCGGCGATAATGAACCGGATATCATCGGGGCGCTGGGCGATCTCGGGCGGGTCAGCGACGCGATTATCGTTACCGGTGGGCTCGGACCGACAGCAGATGATCTGACGTCACGGGCTGCTGCGCGAGCCACTGGCCGGCGTCTGGTTATTAATGAAGAGGCCCGCAGTCATGTCCGCGAGATGTCCGGCAAACTGGAAAACCTGATCGTCTGCACCTTGAGCGACAAGCAGGCCATGATTCCGACCAAGTCGTCGCTGATCCCTAATCCAACCGGCACCGCCTGTGGTTTTCATCTGATGCACAACGGCTGCTTCATGTTTTTTATGCCGGGTGTCCCGTCGGAGATGGTCGTCATGCTGCGTGATACGGTCATTCCCTTCATCCTGGAACGGGTACCCCGCAAGCGTGCCATACGGACCTGCAGCATCAACCTGTTCGGACCATGTGAGGCGGAAGTTGACGAGCTGCTGGCGGGAATCGCCAGGCCGGAACAGGGTCTCACGCTCGGAATGTGCGTCACGTTCCCCTGGATGAAAGTGACACTGCGCTCTGAAGCGGAAAATGGCGATGTGGCAGCCGATCTTCTTGCGCCAGCGGTTAGCGCCGTGAAGGAGCGACTGGGGGAGTACTGTTTCTCCTCCGGCGAGGTCAGTATGGACGCTGCAGTGGCGGAACTGTTTCGTGATCATTGTCTGACGCTTTCTGTGGCCGAGTCGTGCAGCGGCGGTCTGATCGCCAAGCGGATCACCGATGTTCCCGGCAGTTCCGGGTATTTCCGTGAAGGTGTGGTGACCTATTCTAATGACGCGAAAATGCGTTTGCTGGGAGTCCCGTCCGAGATCCTTAACTGTTCCGGTGCCGTCAGCTCGGAATGCGCTTCGGCAATGGCCAAGGGGGTCCGGTTGGCTTCCGGAAGTGATCTGGGACTGGCGACCACCGGTGTTGCCGGGCCGGATGGCGGTAGCGAGGAGAAGCCGGTCGGTACGGTCTATATTTCTCTTGCGGCCGCCGATGGCTGCTGGACCAAACGCTTCCAGTTCAACGGGAGCCGTGATGAAATCCGGATCTTGACCGCATGGACAGCGCTGGATTGGTTGCGTCGGTATCTGCTGAAGAGGGAATAGGCGATACAAAAACAGCTATTGGAGGGTGATGTGCCGGAGCTCCCGGAAGTGGAAGTTACCCGTCGCCAACTGGAACGGGAACTGGTAGGGAAGAGTTTCGAAAAAGTGGTGCTGCGCGTCAGTAAACTCCGTCTGCCGGTGCCGGAAGAGCTCACGGAAACCCTGCCGGGCCTGAGGTTGCGTGCAATTGTCCGGCGGGGGAAGTACCTGCTGTTCGATTGCGAGGTCGGCTGGCTGCTCGTGCATCTGGGGATGACCGGCTTCCTGCGGTTGCTCCGGGGCACACCCCCGCCGGGAAAACATGATCATATCGATTTCCTTTTTGACGACGGTCAGCTGCTCCGCTTCCACGATCCCCGTAAATTCGGAGTCATTACCTGGCTTGCCGGGGATCCGCTGCAGCACCCGCTTCTAATGGAGATCGGTCCGGAACCGCTCACCGGGGCCTTCGACGGTGGTTACTTTTTTGGCGTCACCAGGGGGCGGAAGGTCGCGGTTAAACAATTGATCATGAATAGTGCTGTCGTTGCGGGTGTCGGGAACATCTACGCCAACGAGGCCCTGTTTCGTGCCTGTATCCGCCCGGACCGTGCCGCCGGAACTCTAACTTTCCAGGAGTGTACGGAACTTGTCTCGACCATCCGCACGGTGCTGGAAGGGTCGATCGGGGAGGGGAGTACCTGGCGGGTAGCGGAAGAAACAGTTGCCTATTATCCACAGGCTTTAAAGGTCTACGGCCGGGGAGGAAAACCCTGCCTCGGTTGCGGAGAACTCCTTGCCGAGACCCGACTCGGGGGGCGGAGCACGGTGTTCTGCCGCGGTTGTCAGAAATGAGTAGCGGGAAGAAACGTCCGGCCGCGGATACCCATTGCGCACGTCAGATAAAACCTTGCGGTACATCTGCCGGATATGTTAATTTCTATCCCTTTAATCCGCACACAAAATCCTTCAGGAGACACCTCTAATGGCTGATAAAAACAACACGCTGGAGAAAAACAAGGCGATTGACCTGGCCCTGAGTCAGATCGAGAAACAGTTCGGCAAGGGCGCAATCATGAGGCTCGGCAATGACGAGGCGCTTCCGGGAGTAGAAGCGATTTCCACCGGAGCCATATCACTCGATATGGCTCTTGGAGTCGGCGGCGTTCCGCGCGGCCGGGTGATTGAGATTTATGGTCCGGAATCATCGGGAAAGACGACGCTGGCGCTGCATATAATCGCAGAGGCGCAGAAAACCGGCGGTATTGCCGCCTTTGTCGATGCCGAGCACGCGCTCGATATTGGCTATGCCCGCAAACTGGGCGTCAAGACCGACGACCTGCTGGTCTCGCAGCCGGATACCGGAGAACAGGCGCTGGAAATTGCCGAAACGCTGGTCAGGAGCGGTGCGATTGACGTGCTGGTCGTTGACTCGGTCGCTGCCCTGGTTCCGAAGGCCGAGATCGAAGGCGATATGGGTGACTCACACATGGGGCTGCAGGCACGCCTGATGTCCCAGGCCCTGCGCAAACTGACCGGCATCATCAGCAAGTCGAACTGCTGCGTGATCTTCATCAACCAGATCCGCATGAAAATCGGCGTCATGTTCGGCAATCCCGAAACGACCACCGGTGGTAACGCCCTTAAATTTTACGCTTCGGTGCGTATGGACATCCGCAAGATCGCCACACTGAAACAGGGTGACCAGATTATCGGTTCCCGCACCCGGGTAAAGGTTGTCAAAAACAAGGTTGCTCCCCCGTTCAAAGAGGTTGAATTCGATATCCTCTACGGTGAAGGTATCTCGCGCACCGGAGATGTACTCGATCTGGCGGTTGATAAAAACATTATTGAAAAGAGCGGCGCATGGTACTCCTACGGCAAAGAGCGGATCGGCCAGGGGCGCGAAAATTCACGAGGCTGGTTGACCGAACACCCTGAAACGCTGGCAGAGATTGAAAGCAAGCTGATGGACCTTCTCAAACCGGTACCGGCCGCGGAAAAAACCGGCAAAGCAGACAAGGCTGTCTGACAGTGGAGGTAGGTTGTGGATCTGAACGAGATACTCACCATTGCGTTTAAGGCCAAAGGCTCTGATATTCATATCAAGACCGGGCTGCCGCCTATCGTAAGGATTGACGGCCGGTTACATCCGATTCCTAACGCTCAGCGTTTGTCTCCTGACTTTGTTTCCGAGACGGCCCAGTCGATGATGAATGACCGTCAGCGACGCATGTTCGAGGAAAACTATGAAGTCGACCTGGCGTATGCCGTGCCGGGTCTGGGGCGCTTCAGGGCCAGTGTCTACCGTCAGAGGGGCACCGTGGCGATGGTATTCCGCTCGATCTCACTTGTTATCCCGACCCTTGAGGGGCTCAACCTGCCGCCGGTCATGCAGAAAATATGCAGGGAGGAACGGGGGCTGATCCTGGTGACCGGGACAACAGGTTCGGGGAAGTCGAGCACGCTCGCGGCCATGATTGACAACATCAACAGTCAGCGTACCTGCAACATCATTACTGTCGAAGATCCGATTGAATTCCTGCATCGCGACAACAAGAGCATCATCAGCCAGCGTGAGGTCGGCACCGATACCCCTACCTTCTCATCCGCCCTGAAAGGGGCTCTGCGCCAGGACCCGGACGTGATCCTGGTCGGCGAGATGCGCGATTATGAAACGATCGAAACGGCGATGACCGCTGCCGAGACCGGCCACCTGGTCCTGTCCACACTGCATACGATGGACGCTGCGGAAACCATCAACCGTATCATCGGGGTGTTCCCCCCCTACCACCAGCGTCAGGTCCGTATTCAGCTGGCAAGCATTATCAAGGCTGTTATCTCCCAGAGGCTGGTGCCCAGGGCTGACGGCAAGGGTCGGGTGCCGGCGGTGGAAATTATGCTTGCTTCCGCCCGTGTCAGGGAATGTATTGACGACAAGGACAAGACCAAACAGCTGAATGAGGCTATTGCGCAGGGGTATGTCACCTATGGCATGCAGACCTTTGATCAGTCGCTGATGAGGCTTTATTCCAGCAAGTTGATTACGTATGAAGAAGCGATTCGCCAGAGTTCGAATCCTGACGATTTTGCCCTTAAAGTCTCCGGCATATCATCGACTTCCAACGCTTCCTGGGAAGGGTTTGAGAATAAGCCCGATGACCCCGCCGCGGAGCCGGAAAAACTTGATATCGAAAAATACTGAGCCGTTGTCGTTTGACCGGGCCTACCAGTATGCATTGCGGCTGCTGACCGGCCGGGATTATTCATCGGCCAGGATACGGCAAAAGCTTGCGGGGCGGGAAATTGCCGGGAGTGATCTTGACGCCGTGATTCTCCGCCTGCAGACTGAGGGGTGGCTGGATGACACGCGTTATGCCGCGCGGTTTGCAGAATCGGCGCTTTCCTCCGGTCGTTATTACGGGCCCCGTCTGCGCCTGGAGATGCGCCGCAGAGGGTTCACTCCGGATGTGGTTAATGAGGCCCTTGCGCCTCTTCTGGCGGAGAGTGATGAGATTTCCGAGGTCAGATCGGCGGCAGAGCGCCGCTACCCCGGATTTTGCTATTCAGCGGCAAGCGATCGCGACAAACGGCGGGTAGTCGGTTTTCTGCAGCGGCGCGGATTCGGGCTTTCCGCAATAATGCGGGCTTTGCGCACTGAGGAGTAAACCAAGCGGGCACACGGAATCGCAGTACTTTTTTCACATATTTTATAACGGCTCAATTCATAAAAGACTTACGAGGACATCATGACAGGTACAGAGATTCGGGCACGCTTTCTTCAGTATTTTGCCGACCGGGGCCACACGGTCGTTCCCAGTTCCGGTATCCTTCCCAAGAACGACCCGACCCTGATGTTTACCAATGCCGGCATGAATCAGTTCAAGGACTGTTTTCTGGGGCTGGAGGATCGGGGCTATGTCCGGGCGGCCAGTTCTCAGAAATGCGTCCGGGCGGGGGGTAAGCATAATGATCTGGAAAACGTCGGCCGCACGGCCCGTCACCACACGTTCTTTGAAATGCTGGGGAATTTTTCCTTCGGTGATTACTTCAAAAAAGAAGCAATCGCCTATGCCTGGGAGTTTCTGACCAAAGAGTTGAAGCTGGACAAAAGTCGCCTGTATGTGACGGTCTACACCGATGACGATGAGGCGGCCGACATCTGGCACCTCCAGGAGGGAATCCCGCGTGAACGGATTTTCCGCTTCGGCGAAAAGGACAACTTCTGGTCAATGGGGGACACCGGTCCCTGCGGCCCCTGCAGCGAAATTTTCTATGACCAGGGGGCTGAAGTCGGATGCGGCCGTCCCGAATGCACGGTCGGCTGTGATTGCGACCGTTACATGGAGATCTGGAATAACGTATTCATGCAGTTTAACCGGTCGAGTGACGGCACCCTGAAGCCGCTTCCGAAGCCGTCCGTTGATACCGGAATGGGGCTGGAACGTATCACGGCTGTTATGCAGGGGGTCAGTTCCAACTATGACATCGACATCCTGCAGGGGATTATCCGCCATATTGAACGGCTGTCGGGGAAGCGTTACGGAGCGGATGAAAAGGACAATGTCTCGATGCGGGTTATTGCCGATCATGCCCGGGCGGTGACATTCCTGATCTGTGACGGCGCTCTCCCCTCCAATGAGGGCCGCGGCTATGTGTTGCGGCGCATCATGCGACGGGCGGCACGCCACGCCAAGATGCTCGGCTGTGCCGAACCGATGCTGTACCGCATGGTTGATGCGGTTCGGGAGGTCATGGGGGATGCGTATCCGGAGTTGCAGGAGCGCGAGGAGTATATCAAGAAGGTTGTCCTGGGTGAGGAACAGCGGTTTATTGAAACCCTGGATCGAGGTCTGGCTATTCTTAATGATGAGGTTGCCATTCTGAGGGGTGCCGGCAGGAATGTCATACCTGGTGATGTCCTGTTCAAGCTATATGATACCTATGGGTTTCCGATCGACCTAACCGCCGATATTGTTGAGAGCGAGGGGTTCACGATCGACGAAGCCGGTTTCGAACTCTGCATGGAGCGGCAGCGGGCGCAGGCGCGTGAACATTGGAAGGGTTCCGGTGAGGAGGGGATTGCCCAGGTCTATAAAGAGCTGCACAACAACGGCGTGCGCAGCCGGTTTGTAGGCTATGACGAAATGTCGACCTATGCGCCGGTGCTGGCAATCATCCGGGACGGAGTTCCTGTCCAATCGGCTGCAGCCGGAGATTCGGTAGCGGTGATCACGGAGCAGACGCCGTTCTACGGCGATTCAGGCGGCCAGAAGGGTGACGGCGGAACGCTCTCGACCGGCAATGCACACCTGGATGTCGTTACCACCAGCCGCCCCTTTGCCGACATGATTGTCCACCACACAGTCGTGGCAGAAGGGGTCATCAAGGTCGGCGATGCCGCGGACCTGAAGGTGGCACGCAGCCAGCGCGATTCCACCAGCCGCAATCACACCGCGACACACCTGCTGCAGAGCGCTCTGCGCCAGGTGCTTGGCGATCATGTCAAACAGGCAGGTTCTCTCGTGTCGCTTGACCGCCTCCGTTTTGACTTCACCCATTTTGCCGCAGTGACGGATGAAGAGCTGCGCCGGATTGAAACGATCGTCAACGGGTTCATCATGGCAAATGATCAGGTGGTAACCCGTGAGATGGGTGTTGCCGAAGCGATTGATGCAGGTGCCACGGCGCTTTTCGACGAGAAGTATGGAGATTCGGTTCGCGTCGTGAGGGTCGGGGAGATCAGTATGGAACTGTGCGGGGGGACTCACGTAAAGTCCGCCGGTGATATCGGGCTGTTCAAGATCGTTTCGGAGGCGGGAATAGCGGCCGGAGTACGTCGTATCGAGGCGTTGACCGGTTTCGGGGCACTTGATTTTGTCCGGCGGATGGAGGACGATCAGAGGGAAATCGCTGTGTTACTCAAGGCTGAAGCGGGTAATTCACGTGACCGGCTCGAAAAACTGCTGGCTCGTCAGAGAGATTTGCAGCGTGAAATTGAAGCGCTGCAGGCGCGGCTGAACGTTGCCGCTTCCGGAGATTTGCTGGCGCAGGCGCTCGACGTGCAGGGTGTCAGGCTGCTGGCCGCGCAGGTACAGGTGGAGGATATAAAAGCGTTACGCGATCTTTCCGACACGTTAAAAGATCGTATCGGGGAGGGTGTGATTGCGCTCGGTGCAGCTATAGGCGGCAAGGCAAATCTGCTGGTAGCCGTCACCAAAAGCTTGAGCGGGTCAATCAGGGCAGGTGATATAATCAAACAGATTGCCCCGATTGTCGGCGGCAGCGGCGGCGGCAAACCGGAACTCGCCCAGGCGGGGGGTAATCAGCCGGATAAGCTGGACGAGGCGCTGGCAGCAGTTTCCGCGATCATCACGGCAATATGACGTTCCTGCTTTGAATGTATGGTCATCGGGCCAATAATTGAAACGTGTGAGCACACCGGAGTCAAGCATGTCCGCACCACTTTCACATAACCATGGGAATCGTTCAGAGTTGTCACAGACGACTATTTTAGTCGTTGACGACGACAAGGCCATCCGCGATCTGTGTGAACGGGCCCTCCGGAATTATAGGGTCGTGCAGGCGGAATCCAGCGAGGAGGCTATCAAGCTGTACGAAAGGGAACACGTTGATCTGGTTCTCTCCGATATAATGATGCCGGGAGATTCGGGCATCGAGCTGCTCAAACGGATAAAAACGCTCAATCCGAATGCGACGGTGGTCATTATGACCGGGTTTGTGGACAAAGAGATCATATTGAAGGCGCTGAAAGAAGACGCCGATGATTTCATCAACAAACCTCTTAATCTTCTCCAGTTGAAAAACGCTATTGAAAAGGCATTGGGAAGAAAAGCGCTCAAGGAGGAGCTGGCTGACATCAAACGCTCCGACGAGCTCAAAAACGCGTTTCTCTCCCTCGTATCACATAAATTGCGTACTCCGATCACCGGCATTTCCCTTTTTCTGCAGAATCTTCGGAGGGGCGTGTTTGACCGGAGCGATCCGGATTTTGAGCAGAGCATTGCCATGGTCTGCAAGGAAGCGGACTACCTTGGTCACCTGGTCGCTGATCTGCTGGTATTCAGTCAGGTGATGGTCAATGGTTCCGCTCTCAATAAGAAACCCTGTGACCTGAACGAAATCGTTGCGGAGGTTCTGCTCAAATGTCAGGAGATGCATTGTAATTTCGATGTTGAAATCGATGCTGCCCCGGACACTATCCCGCCTGTGCCGCTGGATGCTTCCAAAATTGCCTTTGCGCTGATGCAGGTAGTCGATAACGCCTTCAAATTTTCCGGGAAAACCGGCCACGTCTTTGTCAGGATCGAAAGCGCCGGCGATAATGTTTCTATCGTCGTCTCGGACTCCGGAATCGGGATTCCGGAATCGGAAATCCCCAAGGTATTCGAAAAATTTTATCAGATCGATCCGGACCATACCGGTCAGGTACGCGGCTTCGGGCTGGGGCTGTTCTATGCCCGGGAATTCATCCGGCAGCATGGCGGGAGTATCAGCCTCGCCAGCAAGTCCGGCGTCGGCACGACGGTGACGATAAGACTGCCCCTGCAATAAACTTTTGAGATTTTTATCAACTTACAGTAAACTGCTCAGTTTACAGCTCGGCGGTTATTGTCTTGACGGGGATATTTACGATGAAACAGTTAATCGAAAAAGCTAATACGCTGATGGAGGCTCTGCCATATATTCGGCGTTTCTCCGGAAAAACCTTTGTCATCAAGTATGGCGGTCATGCCATGGCGGACGAGAAGCTGAAGGAATCATTTGCCCTTGATGTCGTTCTGCTCAAATCGCTCGGGATCAACACAGTTATCGTCCATGGCGGCGGGCCGCAGATCAATGATACCCTGAAGCGGTATGGCATCGTTTCCGAGTTCGTGCGCGGCATGCGCGTAACGGACGCCGAAACGATGCAGGTGGTCGAAATGGTGCTGGCGGGGCAGGTTAACAAAGAGGTCGTCGGATACCTCAATCAGCATGGCGGTCGCGCGGTCGGTCTCTCCGGCAGGGACGGCACCCTGCTGCAGGCGAAGAAGCTGCTGCAGGAAGTCAGGGGGGAAGACGGCACGGTCCTGATGGTCGATATCGGCTTCGTGGGCGATGTGATCAAGGTCAACACGGATCTGATCGCTACCCTGGAGCAGGGGAAATATATTCCGGTTATCGCCCCGATCGGTGTCGGGCTCGACGGGGAAAGCTACAACATCAACGCCGATCTGGTCGCCGGCAGGGTTGCGGCGGCGCTTAATGCCGAGAAGCTGATTCTGCTGACCGATATCAACGGCGTAAAGGACAAAAGCGGCACGTTGCTGGAGAGTATATCGGTAGCCGATCTGCACCGTCTGATCGAGGAGGCCGCGATCACCGGCGGCATGATCCCCAAGGTGGTCTGCTGTGCCGACGCCCTTAAGGAAGGGGTCAAAAAAGCGCATATTATCGATGGCAGGATGGAACACGCCGTGTTATTGGAAATCTTCACAGATGTGGGTATAGGAACGGAGATAACAAAGTGAACAGTCAGCAATGGATCGATAAATCTGATACATACATCATGAAGACCTACGGCCGCTACCCGATCGTCCCTGTCAGGGGAGAAGGGTGCCGGCTGTGGGATGCGGACGGAAAGGAGTATCTGGATTTTCTGGGCGGGGTCGCGGTCAACAACTTGGGGCACTGCCATCCGAAAGTTGTCGCCGCGCTCCAGAAGCAGGCCGCCGAACTGATACACTGCTCCAATTACTACCAGATCCCGCAGCAGATTGAGCTGGCGGAGCTGCTCTGCACCCATTCCTTTGCCGATAAGGTGTTCTTCTGCAACAGTGGCGCCGAGGCAAACGAGGCGGCCATCAAGCTGGCGCGTAAATACAGCCGCGACACATTCGGGCCGGAACGCTACGAGATCATCACCGCCACGGATTCCTTCCACGGCCGCACCATGGCCACGGTTTCGGCTACCGGCCAAGAGAAGGTGCAGCGTTTCTTTGATCCACTCCTGCACGGTTTCAAGCATGTTCCGTTCAATGATGTGGCAGCGCTGGAAGCGGCGGTAACGCCGGCAACCTGCGCCGTCATGCTGGAGCCGATTCAGGGCGAAGGCGGGATGAATATGCCGTCACCAGGCTATTTTCAGGCGGTTCGTGAAATCTGCGATCGGCACGGCCTGCTGCTGATCTTCGATGAGGTTCAGGTCGGGATGGGGCGTACCGGCAAACTGTTTGCGTATGAACATTTTGACGTAACCCCCGATATCATGACCCTGGCCAAGGCTTTGGCCGGTGGGGCCCCTATCGGAGCCATGCTCGCCAAAGACACGTTCGCCGTCGCCTTTGTCCCCGGAACCCACGGTTCTACTTTTGGCGGCAACCCGCTGGTCTGCGCCGCCGCAATCGCCACGGTCAGGACCATTCTTGAGGATGGCCTGCTGAATCGTTGCGAGGAGATCGGCGAATACCTGACAGGTGAGCTGGAATCTCTGGGGAAGAAATACCCGTTTGTCAGGGATGTGCGCGGAGTAGGCCTGATGATCGGCATGAGTCTGGACATTCCGGGCGCCGAGATCGTCAAAAAGGGTCACCAGAGGGGCGTGTTGCTCAACGTAACCCACGACACGGTGCTCCGTTTTGTACCGCCGCTGATCGTGACAAGGCAGGAAATCGATACAATGATTGCAATCCTCGACGGCATTTTTGCCGAGGTTGAGGTATAGGAGAGATAGATGACGCGACATTTTCTGGCGCTGCATGATTATTCGAAGGATGAGTTGGACGCCATGCTGGCACTTGCTGCCGACCTGAAGGGGAAGCAGAAGGCAGGCATTCCTCACCGGTTGCTGGACGGCAAAACAGTCGCTCTGATTTTCGAAAAAGCTTCCACACGTACCAGGGTTTCCTTTGAGGTTGGCGTCTTTCAACTCGGCGGTCACGGTCTGTTCATGCCATCCGGCACGTCCCAGATGGGGCGCGGTGAGCCGATCAAGGACAGTGCCCGAGTCCTGTCCCGTTATTGTGACGGAGTCATGATCCGCACCTTCGGGCAGGAGATAGTGGATGAATTTGCCCGGTATTCGGATGTGCCCGTCATCAACGGCCTTACCGATCTGTTCCATCCCTGCCAGATCATGGCCGATCTGCAGACGGTGGTCGAACACAAGCGTTCCTATGAAGGTTTGACATTCGCCTGGATCGGCGACGGCAACAACATGGCCAACACCTGGATTGAGGCTGCCGCAATCTTCGGCTTCAGGTTGCGCCTTGCCTGCCCGGCAGGGTACGAGCCTGACAGCAGGGTCATGGCGTGGGCCCAGGCCAAAACTCCCGGCCTGATTTCGCTGTCGTCCGACCCGAAGGCCGCGGTGACCGGCGCGGATGTGGTCAACACCGACGTCTGGGCCAGCATGGGGCAGGAGGCCGAGCAGAAGGAACGTGAACAGGCATTCGCCGGTTACTGTCTTGATGATGCGCTCCTTGCCCTGGCCAAGCCGGACTGCGTCATTCTGCATTGTCTTCCCGCCCACCGCGGAGAGGAAATATCCGAATCGGTCATCGAAGGAAAGAATTCCGTCGTCTGGGACGAGGCAGAGAACAGATTGCATATACAGAAAGCCATAATGGCGACATTAATCACATAATATCAGTAACTAAAGGAGACTCCCCATGGCAAAAGCAAAGAAGCAGGAAATCAGCAAGATTGTTCTGGCCTATTCAGGCGGACTCGATACGTCCATCATCCTCAAATGGCTGAAAAATGAGTACGGCTGCAAGGTTGTCGCCTTTTCGGCCGACCTCGGGCAGGGGGATGAACTCGATCCGGTCCGCGAAAAGGCTCTGGCGACCGGCGCCGACAAGGTGTATATCGACGACCTGCGTGAAGAGTTCGTGCGTGATTTCGTTTTTCCGATGTTTCGCGCCAATGCGATCTACGAGGGGCACTACCTGCTCGGCACCTCCATCGCCCGCCCGCTGATCGCCAAACGTCAGATGGAAATAGCCGCCAAGG
>JBAQPK010000450.1:0-5326 GCA_049305715.1 Desulfuromonadaceae bacterium
CCCGGTAATCGAGTCGATGAAGCTGGGGGAACGTTTCGTCCCGAACGATACCCTCCTGGATGCCGACAGCAACCAGCTGCTGATGAATACCGGCCCCAATATGGCCGGTAAATCGACCTATATGCGTCAGGTGGCACTGATCACCCTGATGGCCCAGGCCGGCAGCTTCGTTCCGGCCGCAGGGGCCCGCATCGGCATCGCCGACCGCATCTTCACCCGCGTCGGGGCGGGCGACAACCTGGCCAGGGGGCAGTCCACCTTCATGCTGGAAATGATGGAGGCGGCCGGAATCCTGCGCAACGCCACGCCCAAAAGCCTGATCATCATGGACGAGATCGGCCGCGGCACCTCGACTTTTGACGGTGTCTCCATCGCCTGGGCGGTGGCGGAATATATCCACGACACCCCGACCTGCCGCAGCCGAACCCTCTTCGCCACTCACTACCACGAACTGACCGAGCTGGCGACCACCCGCGAGCGGATCAGGAACTTCACCGTGGCGGTGCGGGAATGGAACGATCAGGTCATCTTCCTGCGCACGATCATTCCCGGCGGTGCTTCCCACTCCTACGGCATCCAGGTGGCCCGTCTGGCGGGGATGCCGTCAGACGTGATCGAACGGGCCAAGGAGATTCTGCACAACCTGGAGAGCGGCGAGTTCGAGGAAGGCGCTCCGCGTCTGGCCAAGAGCAGCAGGAGGCCGTCCCGTGAACCGTCGCCGCAATTTTCGCTGTTCGAAACCAGCGAAGACCAGCTGCGCCAACGCCTGAAAAAACTCAACATCGCCACCCTGACCCCGCTGGAGGCGCTCAATCTGCTGGATGAACTGAAGCGGATGGTGTGAAGTGAGGACGGGCGTTCCCCGATATTTATCACTGTGCTGAATGAAAAGGAAATCATACATGGGTATAGAGATTTATGTGGGGCACCTCTCCGGTACGGTCACGGAAGATGAAGTGAGGAAGCTGTTCTCCGTGGTCGGCACTGTTGAGTCCGTCCACCTGGTCATTGATCCCGGTTCCGGCGAATCGAGGGGGTGCGGGTACGTCAGGATGTCGACCGAAGACGAGGCCAGAGAGGCGATAGATCTCCTGAATGGAGCCAAACTCGGTGACCGCTTGATCGTTGTTAAAAACGCACCGCCTAAAAACTTCAAGAAAGCGGCCCCGTCCGGCGGCGGGCCGCCACGCGCCCCTGTCAAGGCGTTCCACAGGGGGCGTTGACAGGCGGGGCAGAAAAAAACTTCAGTGCCGGCATTATTAAGACGTCAGTTTCATGCACCCCAATAAGTTGTTAAAAACAGCGATTTCTGCTACAAAGGCATGCTACGTTTTCATAAAACTCTGCCGATGGACGGCGCACTCATGAATCGATACCTTCATATACTCTCCTGTCTTTTGATCACCTGCCTGCTGCTGCCGCTTCCGGTCCACGCGGCCAGGAAGAAAACCCCTGTCTTCAGCGAACAGACATCGGTCATGGTCCGTCCTCCATCCGTTCTCAATGAGATTAAGCACTGGTCGAACCCCGATTACACACGAATTTCACTGCAACTTGATCGAGATGTCGCCTGGGAAGCACATGAACTCATCAAGGGGGGGACGGGCAAGCAGGGGAGGGTTTATATCGACCTGAAGCGTACCCGTCTCGGGAAAGGTGTCACGGATATCACGATCGGAGACGGCCTGCTTAAGGGAGCACGGGTCGGCCAGTACAAGGCTGACGTCGTCAGGGTTGTACTGGATACCGAAAACATCAAGGACTATCAGATATTTCCTCTGTCCGATCCCGCGCGGCTGGTGATCGATGTCCGCAGTGAACGTCCGACAGAGATTTCGCGCCTGGAACCGTCTGTCACTGCGGTGCCGGAACGGATTGTCGTGCCGAAGCTTGAGGAGCAGCACGCCGTTGCAGAGAAAAAGTCCCGGAGTGCCAGAAAGCAGACTATCTCGAAAATCAGGCGGATTGTGGTTGATCCGGGTCATGGCGGCCATGATCCGGGCGCGGTGGGCCCGAGCGGAATTCAGGAAAAAGATGTAGTGCTGGCGATCGGGCTACGGTTGAGGGAGCTGTTCAGGGAAGAGTTGGGAGTGGACGTCGTCATGACCCGTTCGACCGATGTGTTTATACCGCTGGAAGAGCGTACCGCCATTGCGAATAAAGTGGGGGCCGATCTGTTCCTGTCGGTGCACGCCAATGCCGCGTCCAACCGTGCTGCCGCCGGTATTGAAACCTACTATCTCAACCTGGCCAAGACCGACAAGGTGGCGCAACTGGCCGCCAAGGAGAACGGGACGACACTGGAGAAAGTCAGCGTACTGCAGGCGATTCTGTTCGACCTGATGGCAAACTACAAATTGAACGATTCTGCCCATCTGGCCGATGAGGTTCAAAAATCCCTCTATAAAAAGATCCGCACTCGCTTCAGCGATGTAAAAAACCTGGGAGTCAAGCAGGGACCTTTCTACGTTCTGGTGGGGGCGTCCATGCCGAGCATCCTGGTCGAAACCGCCTTCCTCTCAAACGCCGCCGAAGAAGCGCGGCTCAAAGACCCCGCCTATCAGGAGATGACCGCCATCGCCATCATGGAAGGGGTTCGCAGCTACATCTCCAGCCTGAAATAACCCTCCGGTTCTTTCGGCTACTTCCTTGTAAGCGCTTCGGCGATGGTCACCCGTACGTCCGGTTCCGCAGAATCAGTCTGTGTCAGGTAGATGGAATTGACGGCCACAAGCAGGGTATTAAGCTTGTCGAGATCGACGACGCTTGAACCGGAGAGGGATTCAACCTCGGTCAGGTTGTGGGGACAGCAGTCGCTGCTGTGCAGACCGTCCGTTGTGTAGATGATGGGCAGTCCATGGGTACGGCAGATGATCGGGCGGGCTTCATACAGTAGACAGCGGTTGTGGAGCAGGAGCGGGCAACGCTCACCGTCGGCGTGTTCGGAAACATGCCGAAGAATTTCTTCAGCCTGCCGGTCGGGGAGTTGTTGCAGCACTTCCCGCATGGCCGCGGCTTCCACCGGAAAAACAGTAATGGACGTACAGCAGGAACTGCAGCCTGCCGAGCAGGTTATCTGCTCGCCCAGGGCAGCTACAATTGTCGCGCAGAGGAAGTCGACTCTGGCGGTCAGTTGCCGGTAGTTTTCGAGGAAGTGTGACATGGCGGCACCGTAGCATATTTGAAGTATGCAACTGCAGAAAATCAAGCTGGCCTGTGAATCAATTCCCTTCGCTCTGCGCTTTAAGCGCTTCCATCTGGTAATACGTTCTCAGGGTATCGGTAATTTCGGCGATATCCCCGGTCATGATCGAATCAAGACGGTACAGCGTCAACCCGATACGGTGATCGGTCATGCGCCCCTGCGGAAAGTTGTAGGTGCGGATGCGTTCGCTCCGGTCGCCTGATCCGACCTGCTGTTTGCGGTCCGCGGCCAGTTTTGAATCCTGAGCCTGCTGGATGGTGTCAAGGATGCGCGTCTTCAAGACCTTCATGGCCGTGGCACGGTTCTTTATCTGACTCCGCTCTTCCTGGCATGCCACGACGGTGCCGGTCGGGATGTGGGTAATGCGCACGGCGGAGTCGGTGGTGTTGACGTGCTGGCCGCCGGCGCCTGAAGAGCGGTACACATCGATCTTCAAATCGTCCGGGCGGATATCGATGTCAACATCCTCCGCTTCCGGCATGATTGCCACGGTGCAGGCGCTCGTATGGATGCGCCCCTGGGCCTCGGTCTCGGGCACGCGCTGCACGCGATGGGTGCCCGACTCGTACTTGAGCTTGGCGAAGACCCCCGTGCCTTCCACGGAGGCGATGATTTCCTTGTACCCCCCCCGTTCGGACTCGGAGGCAGAGATGATCTCCACCTTCCAGCGATTGGCATCGGCGTAGCGCGAGTACATGCGGAACAGGTCGCCGGCGAAGAGGGCCGACTCGTCGCCGCCGGTCCCGGCCCGGATCTCAAGGATGACGCTCTTGTCGTCGTTAGGGTCCTTGGGGAGCAGCAGCAGCCTGATATCGGCATCAAGCTGCTCTTTCTCTGCTTCCAGTCCCTTCAGCTCATCTTCAGCCATCTCTTTCATGTCGGGATCGGCCAGCATTTCCCGATTTTCCGAAATTTCGCTCAGCACTTTCCGATAGCGGCGATAGGCGGCTACCAGTTCACTTAAGTCGGAATGTTCACGGGAGAGCTTGCGGAATTCCGGCTGGTTGGAAATAACGGCAGGGTCCGACAGCAGCGCTTCCAGTTCCTGATAGCGTCTTTCCAGTTCTTCTATCTTGTCCATCATCATACGTCGTGATCCATCACTGCCGTTCAGACGGCGGTGTCTCTCTTCAAATTATCTTGTTCAGCGGGTACTCTATGATTCCCTCGGCACCTAGTTTGATGAGCTCCGGCACTACTCTTCTCACCTCTTTTTCTGACAGGATGCTCTCGATGGAAAGCCAGTCGGAATTGTAGAGGTGCGACACGGTCGGATTCTTGAGGCTGGGAAGCAGCCGCGTGATTGCATCGACCTGATCTGCCGGAGCGTTCATCTTCAGGCCGACCATCCCTTCCGCTGCCAGCGATGATTTCAGCAGAGTAGCGATCTGTTCAATTTTTTCCCGTTTCCATGGATCGGCCCAGGCCGATTTGCTGGCCAGCAGCACCGGGACCGATTCCATCAGTTCGCAGACGATGCGGAGGCCGTTTGCTTTTATGGTCGAGCCGGTTTCGGTCACTTCGACGATGGCGTCGCAGAGTCCGTCGACGACTTTGGCTTCGGTGGCACCCCAGGAAAATTCGACGTTAACCGGGATGTTGCGCTCGGCGAAATAGCGCTTGGTAAATCCGACCAGTTCGGTGGAGATGGTGGCGCCGTGAAGATCCTCCGGTTTCTGCACCTTTGAATCGCCGTTGACCACCAGTACCCAGCGGGCCGGGCGGCGCGAAACCTTGGAATATACCATTTCACAGACTTCAACAACATCGGAGTCGTTTTCCCTAACCCAGTCGCGGCCGGCAATGCCGGCATCAATGGTCTGTCGTTCAACGTACCGGGCCATCTCTTGCGGGCGGATCAGCTTGCAGTTCATTTCAGTGTCATCGACCCCGGGAAAATAGCTGCGGGAGGAGATGCTGATCTGCCAGCCCGCCTTTTTGAAAAGGCCGACGGTTGCGTCTTCGAGGCTCCCTTTAGGGATGCCGAAATTCAGAATGTTGGACATAACTACCCTCTCTTGGGATGGAATACTGAGGATGTTTCGTGTGGATGAGATTTTTTTGCAAGGCCAGGGCGATCAAGGGATGCCGCGGAGACGTAGTACCCACAGGGCATAAACA